>CAJQOB010000078.1 GCA_905479845.1 uncultured Flavobacteriales bacterium | reverse complement strand
TGATGTTTCCGTACTTATCCGTTTTGATATTACAGCACCCTGTGAACAGCTCCTTGAGTTGTTTTCGCGCGCGTTGAACCCTTGATTTCACAGCAGTATAAGACAGACCGAGTTCCTCTGCATATTCCTTTTGAGAAAGATCGCCGTAGACCGTTTTATTCAATGCATCACGATACTTTTCAGGTAATTGATCAATGAAAGGCATCATGCAGTTAACAAACTGAGGGTTTAAACTCGGGTCGGTTTCCTCCATTTGTTCATTGAAAATTTCGTTGTCGGAAATTGGCAGTTTCTTCTTTCTATAAAAATCGATGATGGAATTTCGTGTGATTTGATATACCCAACTCGCTAATCGTTCAGAATCGTTCAGTTGACCCGCCTTTTCGTGAATCTTTATGAAAACATCTTGCAAGATATCGTTTGCCGTATCGGTATTGTTCACACGTGCCTTAATGAAACCCAAAAGTTGATCGCTAAACTCGTTCCAAATTGCTGTTGTATTCATGCTTTTCTGTTTAGAGACGGAGTGAACGCAAAAGGACGCAAAGTACAGTTAATTTAAAGCTAGAGGGCTTGGTTTGCGAAGTCCGAAAGCAAGCTAAACTCATGTCTGCACTACTACTTCCTTCCTCCCGCAACTTTAAAATCAATCTTGTAATAGAAGATTGGCAAGAAACCTAGTTGTGTTTGTTCAGCAATTGGCTCCTGAGTTGGATCAGCTAAATTCGGCGCGTATGTCAGACTTAACAAGTTTTCTGTGTTCAGAATGTTCACCAAGTCTAGGCCAATTTCGTGCGTTACTTTTTCGGTGTTTAATTTCCAACTGATTTTCAAATCGGCACGGAAGTAATCTTTGAATTGACGTTCATTGAAAGCTGAATCGACGTAAATTACTTCATTTAACAGATTCGTTTGTGCAACATCAACATATCCGTAACGCTTTCCACCAGCAGCTGTCATTTTGATTCCAACGCCAATCGTTTGTCTTGGCGACAACTTGAACTCTTTTCCTCCAAGCAAATTCGCGATGTACGTTCCGTTGTAAGATGTGTTTCTCAAAACACCATCGCTTCCGCGGTACTTAGAATCATAAGCCGTTGCAGAAAACAAGAAGAAGAAAGATTTGTCAAAGTACTTCTGAACCGTCAATTCGATTCCGTAGTTGTAACCATCTCCTGTATTCATCAACTCCTCTGGAAAGAATCGTGCGAAACCACTTCCCATGTTGATCAATGAGAAAGACGATGGCGCAACGGTTACTGGTACATCATATACATATTGATAGTATGCCTCCGTTTTGATGTTCAAGCTGTTCTTGAACGATTTTTCGTACCCAATTCCGGTATGCACACTTCTAGAGAAGCCCATTGCATCGTTGTCGTAGATTTTGTTTCCATCGTTGTCGAAACGGTGATAGAAGTACGTATACATTGGTTGCGTTTGACTGTGCATTCCTGCTCCAGCGAAAATCGATTGATTTCCTTTCATGTTCAACTTCCATCCAATTCTTGGCTCAGCATAGCTAATTGCATTTCCTTGAGTGAAATACTGAGAGTGTAATCCTGCTGTAAACGCCATGTTTTTGGTTGGACGCCATTTCCATTGTACGAACGGCTGCACTAAAAATGCGTTTCCTTGGTAATTCCAACGATTCACAAATGCCGTGTGCGGGATGTTCAAAACAGAATCTTGCATGTTGAAGAAATACGCATCAACGTTAATTCCTGCCTTAATCAAATGCTTTCTCCCAATTTTATGATTCAAACTAAAGAAACCAGATCCTTTTCCAATTGTAAATTGGTAACCCATCAATTGGTACATTGAATCGATTGAAATTGCACCTGTTGAGTCAAGAGATCGAACCAAGTAGTCGTGATGCGAATTTTGGTTTTCTCGAGAGAAAGCGACAGTCGCTGCGAGGTACGTATTCTCATTCAAGGGCTTTTTCAAACTTAAACCAGATACAAACATGTTTGTTCTGAAGTACTGATCACGATCTCCCTCACCATACACTTCTTCAGTCTCACCCGTTTGTTCAGAAATCACAATATCAATAGAACTTGCACCGCCGATTGCGAACAATGACAATGCACCGCCTTTTTTCAAGCGCCAGTTCAATTTAAATGCTCCGTCATAATATAAAGGCACTGCGTCAGTTCCTAATTGAATTCCAATTGCTTTGAACAAACTCAATGTTGAGTAACGCCCCATTGCCAAATAGCTCGCCGAACCACTTTTGTTCAGTGGCCCCTCCGCCAAAACTTCAGTTCCCAAGAAACCAAACTGTCCTGTGAACTCATGCTGTTTGCTGTTTCCGTTTCTCAGTTTCAAGTCAAATACTCCTGAAGTTGAATTTCCATATTCCGCAGGAAAAGCACTCATGAAGAAATCTGAATTGGCAAGTATCTTGTTGTTTAAGATAGAAACTGGACCTCCTGTACTTCCTGAAATCGCAAAGTGAGATGGGTTTGGAATGTCAATCCCCTCCACTTTCCAGACAACCCCTAGCGGTGAGTTACCACGAATAACAATGTCATTTCTTGAATCATCAGCTCCACCAACGCCAGCGAAGTTCGACGCCATACGTGCAGGGTCCGACCTCGAACCCGGATATCGATCTGTTTCGGCAACACTGAATTGCTGTGCAGAAATAAGTGCCATCTCGTTGATTGTTTCACCTCTCTTCACACCAGAGACAACAACTTCTTCCTCCTCTTGGAAAGATTGCTGCATTGGCAATTCAATTACAAGTTCCTTTCCTGAGTTTACCTCAATAGTAATTGAATTCACGTCATAAGACATTACAGAAGCCATCAATTCGTGCTTACCTACAGGTACACTTTCAATCATGAAGTATCCATCTTCATCGGAGCGCGCACGTAGAACGAGAGTTGTATCACTTGTCAAAATATCCACACGAGCTCCGAACAATGGAAAGCGCGTTTCAGAATCGATTATTTGTCCTCTAACATTTTGAGTCGGTTGCTGTGCAGAACACGCATATGTCAGCACAAGGAAAAGTGCTGTAAGTAGTTTCTTGGTCATCATTAGTAGTATGATTTGTACGTTTTAGCCTTTCTTTTGAGCCATGTGTTCTTCGTATTCTTCTTCGGTCCAATCCTTTAGATAGACACGCGTAAAATCAAAGATATTAATGGCATTAAAGTGGAAGTTTCGAACTCGGGAGTAGGTAATTTCGATATCACCTGTGTACCACAACGGAATGATTGGTGGGTTATCCATCAATGCGACTTCGGCTTGGTTAAAATATTTCAATTGATCCGTGATTTTCGACGCTTCCGTAGCTTTGGTGTAGTACTCATCAAAAATAGGATTGCGGTACCTTGACTTGTTAATCGAAGAGCGTGCGGTTGAATCTTCAGGGACAAATTTCCCATAGAAGTTCATCAAGAAAGTCTCAGGGTTTGGATAATCTGCGCTCCACCCCAATCTAAAGATGTCACCATTTCCAGTCTCACCGTCAAGGTTTAATTGCTCGAATGTTGAACCATCTATGTTGATATTAATTCCGAGCACTTGAAATATTTGCTTCGATACTTCGTCGGCAACGGCAGAATGCGTGTCATTAATATTGTAACGCAATTCGACAGAACCAAAGCCTTCTCCATTTGGATAACCAGCTTCCGCCAATAACTTTCTGGCTAAATCTGGATCATAGCTGAATCCTTTTTCCCTGATTTTAGCGAAATCATACCCTTTCAATGTTTTTGAAACAGGCGGAGTAATTCCGTAATAGCCCAATTCAGAATACTGATTCCTTAATATTTCTCTACCAATCGCCTCTTTGTTGATTGCGTAGTTAAATGCTTTTCGAACACGTGGATCCTTAAATCTTGGATCGTTCATGTTGAAAACGTAGTAATTCGATTCAAGCAATGGATTGTTTGCCAATACCAGTTTTGGTGGCTTCGAATTAAAATCTTGAATTCTTCCTTCAAGCATTCTGGTAATTCGACTTGTAGGTAAACCAACTATTAAATCAGTTTTACCTGTTTCGAACATATCAAGCTGCTCTAACTTTCTACTTTGAATGTAAAACACCAAGCTGTCCAAATATGGAAGAGCGTTTCCTTCTTCATCTTTCAAGTAATAGTCTTCATTCTTTGTTAGAATAATTGCTGGTTGTTCACCTTTCTCGTACTTCGCATATTTGAAAGGACCTGTTCCAATTGCATCTCCTTCAGCATTCGCATCAATCATTTTCTTCGAAACAATAGAAGCAGTAATGTAAGCTAGTTTATAAAGGAAGTTATGATCCTCATGCAAAAGCTCAAATTTAATTTTGTTGCCATTAGCAGTAATCCCTTTTATTGATTTTGCTTTTCCATTATGGTAATCGTCCGCACCCTTCACCAAAGATTTCAGCATGTAAGCATAAGTTGCTGGGGTGTTTCCTTTCTCATCTTTCTTACATCCCATTTCGAAGGTCGTGATCACATCGTCAGTTGTCATCAATCGATCATTCAGAGAAGAAAATGCTTCATGGTCGTGAAAGTAAACGTTCTCTCTTAGAGTAAACTCATAGATCTTACCATTATCACTGATCGTCCATTCCTTCGCAAGCTTCGGGATGATCTTTGTTGTTTTAGGATCCATTCCAACCAAACACTCATTGATTTGCATCAAGACAGTTGAAGAGTAATAATCCGTTACGTTTCTTGGGATATGCGTGGATGGTTCGTTATTTAATGCCAAAGAAAAAGTGCCTCCGGCATGCTCAAATTGCTGCACTTTTTCTGATTTGCACGAAGAAGCAAATAGCGCTAAAAATAATACGAAGTAAATGCTTCTCATTGAAAACCAACTTTAAGGTTGCCTACAAGAATAACAAAATTCTGGAAATCTACCCAATAAAGAACTGACTGGAAACGTAAAAGAATGTGATAATTTAAACGGTTTGTTGTAAAATATCCCTTTCAAAGGGGAAGAAAGATGGAAATTATTCGCTTATATTATTGTTCCCGTCCAAGAAACATATTATATTTGCTTCTTTCTAACAAGAATATTGTACTAAACTTTGTTTACACTACTAGAAAAGACACGGTTTAAGAACTCTTTTAAATGAAACGATTAATTCTCTTTTTGGTTGTCTGTCTCTCCTCGGTCTCGGCCTTGGCGGCACTTTCTGTGGAAGGGACGTATCAAGGGAAAAACTTATATGTCCAAAATCCAATGGATGATGAAGGATTTGGATACTGTGCAACAAAAGTAACTGTGAATGGCGACATCATGCCTGGAGGAACTAGCGTAGGTGCATTCGAAATTGACTTCTCTTTATTCAATATTGAAATTGGTGAACCCGTATTTATTGTGATCGAACACAATGACGGTTGTAGACCAAAAGTATTGAACCCTGAAGTTCTTCTTCCACGATCTACATTTAAGGTCGAATCAATTACTATCGATAATGATGGTAACTTGAAATGGAAAACTACAGGTGAGCAAGGAAAGCTTCCTTTTGTTATTGAACAATACCGTTGGAACAAGTGGGTTGCCATTGGTGAAGTTGAAGGAAAAGGTTCTGGAAATGCTAACGAATATAAATTCTTAGTAACTCCTCACTCTGGAGAAAACACGGTTCGTGTATCTCAAAGTGATCATTCTGGAACTAAACGCCCTTCAAAAGAAGTGAAGTTTATGTCTTCTTCTCCGACAGTGACTAAGTCACCAACAAAGGTTAAGAATGAAATCAAGTTCTCAGCGAATGGAGCACCGGTGCAAACGCGCTACGAGATCTACGATGCTTATGGTAATATCGTGAAAAAGGGAGTTGGATCGAAAGTAAGCTGCTCGAATCTCTTGCGTGGTGTTTACTACATCAACTTTGATAACGTTAACGAAAAGTTCATTAAGAACTAAGAAAATATTAAATGTAACAAGCCCTGACGATCCTATGGATGTCAGGGCTTTTTTAATTCTTCCTATTATGATTAAGAAAATTGAACACCTCGGGATTGCCGTAAATAGCATTGAAGAATCGTTGCCAATGTTCGAAACCTTGTTTTCGTCTGAGTGTTACAAAGAGGAGATTGTTGAATCGGAAGGTGTACGAACAGCTTTTATTCGTGTTGGAGAATCCAAAATTGAATTATTAGAAGCTACAAATGAAGACTCGGCCATTGCGAAATTTCTCAGTAAATCGAGAGGTGGATTTCATCATGTGGCGTTTGAAGTGGATGATATCGACTCTGAGCTAAAGCGCTTAGCAGAAGAAGGGTTTCAGCTCATTCATCAAACAGCAAAAGACGGAGCGGATAATAAACGAATTGCATTTTTACATCCTAAGTCAACTGCAGGATTGTTGGTGGAACTTTGTCAAGAAAAAAGTGACACTAGTGATACATCCGACGTTAAGTGAATTGTATTTAATCCAACTTCACTTGCTCCTTTGATGTGCTGAGAAGAATCATCAATGAACACAGCATTGTTAGGCTGAATGTTCTGTTCTTGGCAAACACGCTCAAAAATCTCTTTGTTGGGTTTACGCATTCCCATTTCATGTGATAGATACACATGATCAAAACAGTCATAGAAATCGATGTTACTCGTTTTTTGCCATTCTACCAATGCCTTGGGGATATGAATTTCATTCGTGTTGCTCAGTAAAAATAAACGGTATTTCCCTTTGAGAGTTTGAAGTAAATCTATTCCCGATCTGGGTACATCCAATAACATTGTGTTCCAAGCGTGCACCACTTTATTCGGAGAAGTTCCTTGAGGTAAGAAATCGAGCAATTCATTCACGAAGCGTTGTGCGGAAATTTTCCCAACCTCCAAATCATTGAAAAGAGAAGTTTGGTCGGCCTGTGAATAGCGCTCTTCGAAATCTTCGATTCCAAGCTCTTTGAACGCGTCAATCGTTCTATGGTAATCTATGTTGATTAGCACTCCACCGAAATCAAAAATAATCGTATCAATATTCTCTTGAATCATACTAAACTGTGTTCAGCGCAAAGAAACAAAAAATCCCGATTCCGATAATTATCGAAACCGGGATCTAACCAAAAAACCGATGCTCTTATTTCGTTAGCACCAAGTTCAAATCGAATTCAAAATCTGGTAAGATCGAACCGTGCTCTGACGGTGCCAAACCAGGCATGCTCAATGAAGCAAAGTTCATTGAGAATTTTCCATTAATTGAAGCTCCATTTTCATCAGATGAAATAGTTACAGGAACATCCTGTGTGATTTCACTTCCTAAAATCATAAGTGTCGTTGACAAGTTACCGTCTTTGTACTCTCCCAACTTCACTTCTACTGTAGGAAATTCTGGTGTATTGAAAAACATGTTTTGAGGATGATCTTCATCAACCATAGTTCCCATTAGGTGTCCAGCCAAGTACTCAGACTTTGGATCTTCTAAACTAGTATCATCAATTGATGTCATATCTACAACGAAGGATCCTTCAGAAAGCGAACCGTTCTCCATAGTAATCGACCCAGAAGAGAAATTTACTGTTCCTGAGTGTCCATATTCAGGACTCATTGAACCTGACCAACCAAGTGTTGAATTTTCAGCATCAAGGTTGTAGCTTAACACTTCCACTTCTTCGTTTACTGTATCTTCCGTTGTTTCTGTGCATGCTCCTAATGACAATGCTCCTGCTGCTATAAAAAGGAATCCAAACTTTTTCATTTTTCTGTTTTAAGTTTCGACAAATATACAATTAATTTACCATGGTAAATAAAATATAAATAGTTTTCCCTTTTACTATTGAATTGCTAAAACCGTATCTTCGATGCAATGAAATTCTACACCGACGAAAAACACTATATAGACACGACAAAACCCTTGGATATTTCCATTGCACTCTCAGCTTCGGATAAGAACCCTAGAGCATGGTATGTCGATCCACCGAGCATCGAACCTGTTCGCACAGAACATTACACTGGATCTGTGAAAGAAGGAGGATCAGTGAATTTCAGGGACATCAAATTCAATCCACACGGTCACGGGACGCACACTGAGTGCCTTGGTCATATTACCAAGGAAGTTCATTCTGTAAACAATGTTCTAACGAATTTCTTTTTCAACGCCCGTCTAGTTTCAATTCTACCTAAAAGAATTACTCGAGAAAATGGCGATGTTGATTTTGTGATCGGGCCAGATCAAATAGATCTTACAAACTTTGAAGGTGAAGCACTTGTCGTTAGATGTCTGCCAAATGATGGCAACAAACTCCATTCGAACTATTCGGATACGAATCCACCCTACTTTGATTTAAGTTGCGTAGATAAGCTTTTAACGGCAAATATTGATCATTTATTGATCGATCTTCCGTCGGTCGACAGAGAAAGTGATGGCGGTGAGCTTGTTTTTCATCACGCATTTTGGGAAGTTCCCCAGCGACCGAACTTCAAACGTACCATTACGGAGATGATCTTTGTCGACAATTCAATTGAAGATGGGGATTACATTCTTGAGATTCAAATGGCTCCTTTTCAAAATGACGCCTCACCAAGTCGACCCGTACTTTATCAAATTCTCGATGCCTAATCCTGAAGTTCACTCAGGAAGCACTCTCTGTCCCCTTGTACTTTACGGGAATTAACGTGTTAGCAATGAAAACCAAGTGATATGGTTGTCAAATTAATTTGCGCTAAATTTGACATACTAATATTACTAGGTATGAAAATTTTATTGGCTATTCTGGCGCTATCTCTGATTTCTCTAAACTCGAGTGACAGCGTCTCATTACTCCCAGATGTTATTGTGCAAGACCTAAACGGAAACGAGATCAACACGAAAACATTCAGTAACGACGGCAAACCCATCCTTGTAATTTTATGGGCGACATGGAACAGTCCAGGTAAGCGACAGATGAACGTACTTCACGAAATTTACGAGGATTGGCAAGAGGAGACAGGAGTAAAGGTGATTGGAATTTCACTCGATGACGCTCGAAATAAACACAAAGTAAAGCCCTACGTTGAAAGTAAAGGGTGGACTTATGAAGTTTACCTTGATTCCAAGCAGAGTTTTGCAAAGAAAGTCAACGCTGAAAATCCTCCTCATACGTCTTTATACAATGGCAACGGGGAACTGGTATGGCAGAAAAATGGATTTGTTGATGGAGACGAGGATGAAATACTCGAACAACTAAAAAAAGTCACTCACTAGTGATTCACGCTTCTTACCAAAATCAGCATTTTCTTGCGGTTTCTCACACATCTGTGCTTTAATTCAAGGCGTTGACTCTATAATTTTTAGCACAAAAAAGAGCTGATCTTACGACCAACTCTTTCGTAGTAGTAAATTAATTTTCTTTTAGTAATAGTTTCAACAACAACATCTTCCGAGGAAGAATAAACCTTAACTAAGTAAGAAATAAAAAAACCAGGCATTTTCTTCAAGCTCTGCTTTCGCACACTTCGAATAAAATGGTAGATATTAAGAACTGTTATACTCTTTATCAAACTAGAAAATGAAACTGCCTCTCCAAGCAGTACTCTAACATCTATATTTCAAAGTTTCGATCCAGAAGAAAATAGCCTGACATTTCTCCTTATTTCTGGAACTAATATAGGGTAAGATCTTGAACCTTACGGCGTAGATGAACATTCGAGCGATTCGAGTGAACAAAAAGGTATTATCGCTGAATTTTAGTTTTATAGGTTCTCAAGTCTCTTGAAGAAAACCTCTCTTTTGGCAGGGGATAACGGCACTTCAGAGCCATCTTTCATCACTACGGCACCACCGTTCTTCTTATCGTAACGGTCAACATAATCGATGTTGATAAGGTGCGATTGTTGAACACGTAAGAAGTTGTGTGATGCAAGTAAGGTTTCGTACTCCTTCAAGGTCTTTGACACCAAGATTTTCTTATTATCACGAAGGAAAAACGAGGTGTAATTTCGATCGGCCTCACAACGTATAATCTGCTCTAATTCAACAACATGAACACTCTCTTGTGTCTTAAGAACCAATCGGCGTTTTTCGTTTGTTTGAATATTTGTGTTTAGCGCTTCGTATTGAGTTGAATCCTTAGAATTTCCATCAACTGTAATCAATGCCTTTTCCAAAGCCGCCTTTAATTCTACGGCATCCACTGGCTTCAATAAATAATCGAGTGCGCTGAATTTAATTGCTTTGATGGCAAATTCTTCGTGTGCTGTGATGAAAATGACCTCAAAACTTTTGTTTTCAATAGACCGAATCACATCAAAACCAGTTCCGTCAGGCATCTGGATATCCAAAAAGACGATGTCTGGATTATGTTTTTCAATGGCTTTAATGCCCGATTGTACATTTTCACCTTCAGCAATTGCCTCAACATCTAACCCAAATGAATCAATCATTTTGGCGATTAACGCTCGTGTTCTGTTTTCGTCATCAATGATAAGTACTTTTTTCATTCCTTTAGTTTTGCAGTGTAGTTTCAACATTATACGGCAACGCGATCAATACGCGAGTACCCGTTCTAGCTTGGTTGTCGAAGTCTTCGACGTGCATGAATCCTTCAGTTCTGTATTTCGAATTTAAATTGTCAATACGCTCCCTGGTAATTTCCATTGCCATACTTTTATGGGCAGAACTCTTCTTATTTTGTCGAGATGAGTTCCTTCCAATTCCGTTGTCTTCTATCGTAATATTAAGCATTCCTTTTTCCTTCGCAAAGCGAATTCGAATAAAGCCGCCCTCAATCGTATGTAATTGTCCGTGTTCTATGGAATTTTCTATAAACGGTTGCGTAATCATTGGAGGAATGATAGCGAATTCATCCGTTAAATTGTCTTCTGTTTCAATAAAAAATTGAAAACGATCTTCAAAACGCAGTTTTTGGGTCTCTAAATATTTATTCAAAATTTCAACTTCCGTACGGATAGGAATAAACTCCTTCGGTGAATTCTCCAGAATAAGCCTCATCAACCTCGAGAAGTTGACTAAGAATTTTGTGGAGTTTTCAATGTCATTCTCATAAATATAACTCTGAATCACTGACATGGCGTTGAAGACAAAGTGAGGGTTCATTTGCGCCCTAAGCAGCGTTTGTGACATCTCCGCCTCCTTGCGTTCCTGCTTAATCTTGGTTTGATTCCAACGGTAGAAAATAATGATCCCTGCCAACACCACGATGATCAAGAAGGCAATAATGATATACCTCTGAAGATTGTTTCTCAAATCACTATTCTCCAATTTCGTCTGGGACACGTATACATCTTGACGGGCTCGTTCAATAGAGTCAGCTTGAGATTTAATCCGCCGTTCACGTTGTTCTGAACGGTATGATTCACTCAATTCGGCAATTTTCGTTGCCGCCTGAATGGTCGTATTACTGTCCAAATAATCCAGATACAGTTCCATGTACTTCAATGATTCATCCTTGTCGTTGATCTCTTTGTATACTTCGGCAATCACACGATAAGTATTGTAAATCTGATTTTTCGATCCGAACTTCTCACGAATGGCGATGGAACGGTTGAGTTGGTTCAATGCGCCTGAATATTTCTTTTGCTTCTGAAGTACTGTTCCAACATTATGATAAACTCCAGCTATTTTATCCTTGTTATTCGTTGATTCATAGCAAATTAGAGCTTTATTGAAGCTACTAACCGCAAGATCGTATTCCTTTTGATCTTTGAGAATTAATCCAAGAATATTGTGTGTTTCTCCCAGTCCATTCACATCATTAAGCTTCGTCAAGTACTTAATGGACTTTTGAGAATTATCTGTCGCTAAATTGTATTGCTTACGATTGAGTTGTACCTGAGCTAAATTCGTCAAGGCGAGCGCCATTTGTCGGTAATCACGAATTCGTTCGGCATAATTCAAGGACCGATTAAAGTAATACTCTGCGTCGTCCAGGTTGAGGATGGTCGTTTGAGACTGTCCAATTTCACGAGAAAATTTCGCCATGAGGTAGACATTCTGTACTTCTTCGGCTAGCTGCAAACTAATCAGGTTCTTCGCCACACTTAACTCCACTTGCCCAAAGAAGTCATAGATCTCCGCTTGGATATTGAAAGATTCCGCCAGTAGAGCTTTGTTCCCACTTCGGCGCGCATACTGAATCGCCATTCCAGCATGATACAAAGCTGAATCCTTAGCACTTTCCTGCATAAAATTCAGTGCGATAAATGAATGTGACTCGGCTAATTTTGTTGTGCTACGGTTCCTTTTTGCCAGCTTAAGAGCCATTTTTAAGTAAAAATCAGTCGTTTCCGTCTCCAATAGACTGCTGTGATAATATCCGAGGTGAAGGTACACCTTAAAGCGAACTTCATCAGAGTTCAATTTGTTGAGGAAGGGTTGACAGGCAAGAATTTTACGTGAATACTCCTCGTTATCCCCTTGAATTTTGGCCACTCGTGCACTAAAAAACAAAGCATTGAATCGAATGGAATCCGGAAAATTTCGACTCTTCTTAAGAATAACTTCCTGCAATGAATCCGCTAAGTAGATATCATGGTTTGTATAAAATTCGCCCAAAGCCATCATTCTCATGAACTTTCTGGATGGATCCTGCTCCGCTTTATACGACTTGATTAATTGTGCCTCGCTGGTCTGAGCCAAAGCTGAGAGTGAACAAAGACTCAACACAGCAACAAGTACCACTCGAAGAATTCTTGAGGAGTACTTTACATGGGTATGGAGTCGAATTTGATTCACGCTAGTTAAAAATACAAACTTTCAATTCTAATTGCGCGAATCTAATGATTTCTTTCTGACTGGTATTCCCGCAAATCGCTATCTTTGCTCCTTCAGTTTTTATACATTATCATGGAGTACAATTTTCGAGAAATAGAGGCAAATTGGAGAAAATTTTGGGCGGAAAATAAAACCTTCGCAGCGAAAGATCATTCAGATTTACCAAAATACTATGTGTTAGACATGTTTCCTTACCCATCTGGAGCAGGGTTACACGTAGGACACCCACTCGGATACATTGCTTCCGATATATTTTCACGCTACAAACGAGCGCAAGGATTCAACGTACTTCATCCAATGGGATACGATTCTTTTGGTTTGCCTGCTGAGCAGTATGCGATTCAAACTGGACAACACCCACGTATCACAACAGAACAAAATGTTGCGCGTTACCGTGATCAATTGGATAAAATTGGATTTTCGTTCGATTGGGATAGAGAAGTTCGAACTTCTTCTCCAGAATATTACAAGTGGACACAGTGGATTTTTAAGCAGTTGTTCAATTCGTACTACGATGAAAATCAAGACAAGGCTGTTTCGATTTCAGCATTGATCAAAGAATTTGAAGCAAATGGAAACGCCAACGTAAAGGCAACAACTGATTACGAAGGAACATTCACAGCTGAAGAATGGAACGCCTATTCTGAAAAAGAAAAAGAAGCTCGATTGCAAGAATACCGTCTTGCTTTCTTAGCAGATTCGTGGGTAAATTGGTGCCCAGCTCTAGGAACGGTTTTGGCAAATGATGAAATCGTAAACGGTAAATCGGAACGAGGAAACCACCCAGTAGAGCAAAAGTTAATGCGTCAATGGTCGATGAGAATCAAGGCGTATGCAGAGCGCTTGTTGACTGGATTGGAAGGACTGGATTGGACAGACTCAATCAAAGACATTCAGCGAAACTGGATCGGGAAATCGATTGGTGCTTCGGTTGAATTCGCTGTAAATGATTCGGACAAGAAGGTTGAAGTGTTTACGACGCGTCCTGATACAATTTTCGGTGTTTCCTTCATGGTTTTGGCACCTGAGCATCCGTTTGTGGACGAAATCACAACAGAAGAATACAAAACAGCCGTTGAAGAATATAAAGCATCCGCTTCTTTGAAGTCGGAGCGTGATCGTCAAGCAGATGTAAAAAACATTTCTGGGCAATTCACAGGGGCATACGCAATTCATCCATTTTCTGGAGAAAAGGTTCAGATTTGGATCGGAGACTATGTTCTCGCTTCCTACGGAACTGGTGCCGTAATGGCCGTTCCATGTGGTGATCAACGCGATTGGGATTTCGCCAAGCATTTTGGAATTGAGATCATCAACATTTTTGAAGGCGTAGATATCTCAGAAGAAGCCTACACAGAAAAAGAAGGAAAGATTGCCAATTCTGATTTCCTTTCAGGATTGACAGTCAAAAAAGCCATGAAACGTGCAATTCATGAAATCGAAACGCGTGGATTTGGAAAAGGAAAAACGAATTACCGCTTGAGAGACGCTGTTTTCTCACGCCAACGATACTGGGGAGAACCTTTCCCTGTTTACTTCCAAGATGACATTCCATACTTGGTAGAAGATGACAAATTGCCAATTACACTTCCAGACGTGGACAAATACTTGCCGACGGAAGAAGGCGAACCGCCATTGGCAAGAGCAACTGACGCAGCTTGGGGAGATCAACTCCAAGGAGACCGAATGGATTACAATACAATGCCAGGTTGGGCGGGTAGCTCATGGTATTTCTTGCGTTACATGGACCCACACAATGAAAACGAATTCGTTTCGAAAGAGAAAGTGGAGTACTGGAACAACGTTGATTTATACATTGGAGGATCTGAGCACGCTACGGGACACTTGTTGTACTCGCGTTTTTGGACAAAGTTCTTGTACGATTTGGGATACATTCCATTCGATGAGCCTTTCCAAAAGATGATCAACCAAGGGATGATTTTGGGAAGAAGTAGTTTTGTTTATCGCACTGATGAGACGAACCAATTCGTAACAAGTTCAAAGCGAAAAGAATTCAAAACGACCCCAATTCATGTAGATATTTCCTTGGTAGAAAACGACATTCTCGATATTGAAGCATTCAAAAAATCGCGAGAAGAGTACGCAAATGCCGAATTCATTTTGGAAGATGACGGAACATACGTTTGTGGTCACGAAGTAGAAAAAATGTCCAAATCGAAATACAACGTTCAAACACCAGACGAGCTTGTAGAGAAATTCGGTGCAGATACACTTCGTATGTACGAGATGTTCTTGGGGCCGCTTGAGCAAAGCAAACCATGGGATACTCAAGGAATAAATGGAGTTCATAACTTCTTGCGTAAAGTATGGAAATTGGTGCACGACCGTGACGGAAACATCACCGTTACAGAAGATGAACCAACAAAGGATGCTTTGAAAACATTGCACAAAACGATCAAGAAAGTGGGTGACGACTTGGATCGATTCTCTTTCAACACGGGAGTTTCCAACTTCATGATTTGCGTGAACGAATTGTCGGATCAAAAGTGCAGAAACAAGAGCATCATTGAGCAATTTGTGGTGTTACTTTCATCGTATGCTCCGCACATTTGTGAGGAATTGTGGGTGAAATTGGGTCATGAAGCTGGAACTGTTGGAACGCAACCTTTCCCAGTATTCAACCCTGATCATTTGATCGAAGCGAATCACAAATACCCAGTATCGTTCAATGGAAAGATGAGATTCATGCTTGAGCTACCTACAACTTTGTCTAAAGATGAGATTGAAAAGGAAGTATTGGCCCATGAAACAGCTCAAAAATGGCTAGACGGAAACGCTCCTAAAAAAGTGATTGTTGTTCCTGGGAAGATTGTGAACGTTGTAATTTAATCAGCACGCAAAAACCATTAAAAGCCGCATTTCTACTGTGAAATGCGGCTTTCCTTTTAAATAAAAATTTCTAATCTGGCCTTGTTGGATCAAAGTCATCAGGACAGCCAATCCAACAATCTTCATTTGGTCCAGTTTGCAACAAACAACAGTCCAGTTGTGCGTTAAAAATTAAATTTCCTACACAGTTAGCTTCAAGAGCCACTGCCGTTGGAATTTAATCTTCCACTTCTTCCAATTTATCTCCGTGTATCGGACAATAATTCCATGTACCGTTCATAAGTTCATCGTCTTCGGGACAGCGTTTTTCAGAAATTAAGGAACTCATTGGTAAGTCCCATGTTAATGATGTTCCTTGAACTTCAAGTGTTACATCTTGCTCTGCTGCTGGATCGAATATTACCCCCCCCTTTCTTGTTTTCCTTTTCGAACACAAAGAACTGCATATTCGCTCCCATTTCACCTAAAAACTGTCCAAAAATTGGACGGAAAATTCCGAGAATCATATTCAATTCAGCTGAAACATCAGAACTTTTTAGTGGTTCGTAGTTTTTACCATCTTGCCCTTTCAAAGACATCCCTTTCCTCATTTCCTCTTCGGAAGTAAAAGTGATATTCCCTCTTGATTGGGCCATTACAACAACTATAATTGTATACTCCGAAACAATCCTATAAAACTCCTCGCCCGTTTCAGTATTAGCCGTTTCAGGATTCACATTAATTAGGTACTCCCAAAATGGATCTGCCAGAAGCCATGCCAATTCAATCTGCACGCCATCGGAATTATTCACCATGGATTCTTGGGTAAGCGTGCGAATGGTCTCTCCGTCTTGTGCTTGAACTTGAAAAAGTTTCATCGATAATAAGACGGTAATAATAGCTAATGTAAATTTCATTTTGACGGTTTTTGGTCTATGGTAATTGTATTGGAATACTTGCATTTTATTCTTTCCACCAAGAAGGAGGACCGAAACTACTATCTTGAGATTTGGATTCCGATTCTGATTCATTCCACCATGAAGGAACATCGGAACTCTTTTGATCGTTATCGCTGGGTCCATCCCACCATGAGGGAGGCCCGAAACTTTCCTGACGCTTGAACACCTTTCGTTTGATGTTCTCCATTGAAAATTGGAAAGGTTCTGCATTTTCTCCTTCTCCTCCACCTGTCATGATAATATCAGCACTTCCAACACCTGTAAGGTCGAATTGCGTTTCCATATCACCTAAAAGCGAAGTATCAATTTCCTTACCCTCTTCAGCTTCAGAGAGAACACTAATGGAAATAATGTCTGAAAATCGAAACAGTACTTCTTCTCTGGGGTAGAGATAATCTATCGTTGCCAATAGACGTGCATTTCGAAAGCAATTAACACTGTAGCTCCCATCCCGGAGGCTATTCAAAACACCAAATTCATTCGGGTTATACGTAATTTTGTTCGAGAGCTGCAATTCTACCCCTAATCTACCGTAACCAATTTCTGAAATTTTACCTGGCGTAGCCTCAAGTGGATGCTTGTAATTGCCATAAGAGTCGCCGATAGCCACTTCCAAAACGGTGTTAAACAAAAAAGAATGACTTTCGTTGATTCCGCACTTTTTAATGACTTTCCAAGCAATTGGAATTTCGTCATGACTCATTGAAGCTTCGTTTGGCTGATAAATGACAATGTTGTTATGATTGTCGTAATTCGAACGATTGATGAAATTTAATTTAGTGTGTTCCATGTTCCGAAATGTGAATCTTGATTGGTTCGATCCTCTAAAATAAGTGAATTCTGCAAAATAGAATTCCAGATCTCACCTACTTGCCTATAATTCACCCATTAAATGTGTATCTTTTCTACGATTCTACTCTTATGTGAGTGAAACCTTGCTTTATGAAATCATTAATTACCATCTTCCTTGTTTTGTATTCTGGCGTGCTTTTTTCTCAAACCCAGAAGGCGCCACTGAACGTTATTGTCACCAATAAATCAGGAGTTCCGATTCCAAATGATAAAATCACTTTCATTGGAAAAGAATCGAAAATAGAAATCGCAGGAATCACAAACGCACGTGGGCATTTTAAGGTTCTCGTTCCAGGTGGTGATGAATATGCAATTAAGGTTGAAGTAATCGGCGAACAAATCGATTATACCTCTTTTGTTGTTCCAACACCTCCTCCTGGCGCACAATTTCGTACCCGAACAATGGAAATCAGATATGAGCTTCCAAAATCAGTTGTGCTCAAAGATTTACATTTTGCCAGCGGTAAATACACCATAGAAGAAGAGAGTTTTCCTGTACTGGATCAGCTTGCTGAATACCTCATCCGAAAGAAAACCACAAAAATTAGGGTAGAAGGGCACACCGATAGCGATGGAACAAATGCTTCGAACAAGGAGTTATCCGAAAATCGGGCACAAGCCGTAAAGTTGTATCTTGAGGAGAAAGGTGTTCCTGCAGAATTGATTCAGGCTAAAGGACTTGGAGAGGAGAAACCAATAGAAGATAATTCAACAGTGAGTGGCAAGGCGAAAAATCGCAGAACGGAGATTCACCTCGTTGAGAACTAAATTTGGCATAGCCTTTGCATTCTCAGGGTAACTAAGCATTCGTTTATCGCATTAATTGAAAACATTTCGAGCATGAAAAAGTACATATATTTAGCAGGATTCCTTGGAGTCACTTTGGCTCTCACAAGTTCATCGAGTATTACCTACCCATCGGTAACAAATAGCTCATTTAAACAGGGTGAGAAATTGCGTTACCGCGTAACATATGGATTTATGGATGCTGGTGAAGCAGTAGTTGAAGTAAAAGCCACAAGCAAAAAAGGTGGAGGACGATCGCTACATCATGTAATTGGAACAGGAAAAACCTTGGGAGGGTTCAATTCTTTCTACAAGGTGAATGACGTGTACGAAAGCTACATTGATAAAAAATCAATTATGCCATGGTTCTTCGATCGTGATGTTAACGAAGGAGGATACGAAATCAAACAGAATTATGCCTTCAAGCAAAACTTAAGCAAGGTAAATGATGGAAAGAAGGATTACGCAATCAAGTTGGGTACTCAAGATATGATCTCGTCATTCTATCGCGCTCGAACATTGAACTTCAACAACCTGACAAAAGGAAAAACATTCGCTTTCAAATGTTTCATGGATGGTGAAAACTACACCTTGAAAATCAAGTATGTTGGAGACGAGATCATCAAGATTAGAAAAGGAAAGTTCAAATGTCACAAATTCGTTCCTGTTGTTCAAACTGGGCGTTACTTCAAAAAGGAAGATGATGTAGAATTCTGGGTAACAGCAGACAAAAACAAAATCCCGGTATTGGTGAAAGCCAAAATTCCAGTTGGAACAGTGAAACTTCACCTTGTTGAATGGAGCGGATTGAAGAATGATCTATCTAGTAAAATCGAAAAATAAGATTCAAAATATATTGTAGAAAAGGGAAGGCCATTGGGTCTTCCCTTTTTTTATTGGGTCAACGAGTAATTCGCTAAACATTCCAATTTTTATGGTGGATTCCGACTCATTCAGCCGAGTACTATTCATTTCTAACTAGTTATGTTTAAAATTTCTACAAACTGTGAAAAACGGTTGAGAAAAGCTGAGATTTCCACCAGAATGGATGAAAAAATGTTAGCTTTAGATCAATCAAATTAATTTAACTATGAAAAAAGGATTTTTATTAGGAGTGTTGCTCCTAGGTGCTGGAGCAGTTAGTGCTCAAGGTCTTTATGCTGGATTCCAAGTGGGATACGGAATGAGCACATCAACAGATGTTGTTGGATCAACGGTTGTTGTTTCTTCAACTGGTGACCAAACTGAAACAAACATCTATGGAACGTATGGAGGTGGTACAAACTTCGGTTTAAACGTAGGGTACAACTTCTCTGAACACTTCGGAGCAGAACTAGGATTCAACTATTTCCTTGGTTCTTCGGTTGTCTCAACGGACGTTACAGTACCAACAGGTGGAGTTACCGTTACAGGGAAATCAACTCAAATGCGTTTGACTCCATTATTAGTGGTTTCAACTGGTGGTGATTTCGCTTTATATGGTAAAGGAGGATTTGTTCTTCCAGTTGGAGGGTCAACTATTGCTGAGTACCGTGATGACACGAACCCATTGATTGGAGAAGTACAACAAGATTTCGAATCAAAAGGTGCTATGTCTCTTGGTTTTCAAGGAGCTTTTGGTGTGAACTACAACCTTTCAGATAACCTTTCTCTTTTCGGAGAGCTTTCTGCCGTGAACTTACGTATCAAATCAGCTACACGCATGATGACTAAGAACACAGTTGGAGGAGCAGATTTCTTGGAATCAATGGATGCTTACGACAAAGAGATCACATACGTTGATGAATTGAACTCAAGCTCAAATAACTCGTCATACAACTTAACGAGTGTTGACTCGAACAGTGCAAAAGAAGAATTGGCTACTAAGACAAACTTCAGCGCTTTGTTCTTCAATGTTGGAATTAAGTACAACTTCTAGTCGTACAGACACTATTTTAAAAAGGTCATTGCTTTCGAGTGATGACCTTTTTTTGTTTTCCGTAGACTCCAAATGAGTATTTATGTTTAAAACATAAATCTATTATCCGTAAATTTGAGAAAACTACATCAACATGAAAACAAACTTACTAACTAGTGTTGGTTTTTCACTCTTGGCGTTTGCGTCAATTGGACAAACCAGAGGCACAGGGGTTACTCAACGCTCAATCAATGAAGCGAGCCCACAACAAAACTCCTATCAAGAATACGTCGAACCGCGCACAGCGCCCGAACGTACTCCAAACACCTTAATCAATCGTGCACCGTGTATTGACACCTTGTTATTCGAAGATTTCGAAACACAGGCTATTCCAGCAACATGGACCAATCTAGATTTGGACCTGAACGCAGACGCTAACGGTCGCCCTCAAGATTGGTTCGTTACCTTCGATGCACAATCAACAATTCCTGGTGACACCAACTGGGTAGCAGCATCTTCCTCTTGGTTCACTCCATTAGGGATCGCGAACAATGTCCTGATCTTGGATGCTGTTCAACCTTGTGCAAGTACTATTTTGCGTTGGGATTCTGCGCCTTTCGAGGGGCCAGCCTTCATGGATGGTTACGAAGTGAGAGTATCCACTACAGGAACAAACATTGCAGATTTCACAACAACTCTGTTCACAGCAGCGGAGAGTGTAAATGGAACTGCAACACCAAGTACTGGAACAGTTCACACTTCCTACAACGGAACCAATGGTATTCTGCAAACATGGGAAGTAAGTTTGGGAGCATACGATAACCAAACAATCTACATTGCTTTCTTCCACGATTCAAATGACGACAACCTACTTCACGTCGACAATATTTTCATGGGACTTTCTATCGATTACGATATGGAGGCTACAGACTTCACAACAGAACCATATTACTCAACACCGCTTCCACAGGTTACAGCGCGTACATTTAGTACTGACGTAAGTTTGGCGGCTGGTGCTCCAGTAACAACTCCAACGGCTTCAGTAAATTTATTCCAAGGGGCAACAAGTGTTTTCACAAACGCTCCGTCTGCAGCATCTTTGGCTTCTGGTAGTTCTGTGACTTTAACGACTACGCCATACACACCTCTAGCGATCGACACCTATGAAGCATTCTCAAGTGTTTCCGCTGTAGAAACAGATCCTGATTTAACAAACAATATGGATTCCCTCACCTTTGTGGTAAGTGATTCCGTTTATGCCACTGCTGACACAACCTTTGATGGCTCGTTAGGTATTGGAGCGGGTAGCGCAGGATTCTTAGGAAATCAGTACGCTGTTGCGGTAACAGATGACCTAACAAGCATCACATTTAAGCTAACGGCTCCAGCTGTTGGGGACACGGTTGTAGGTTTAATCTACAGTATGAACGGTAGTACTCCGAATCAAATTATTGCACAGACGGATACCTTAATCGTTCCATCTATTGCTACTGCTGATTACACACTTCCAATCATTGGAGGAGGAATAACCCTCGCTCCTGGAAATTACATCGTCGGGGTTCAAGAAAGTATCTCTCAGAATGTCACTTTAGCCACAAATTCTGAATACTACGTTCAAGGCTTATCTTGGGTATTCTTCGGAGGAAACTGGAGCAACAATGAAGATTTTAATTTCCTTAACACGTATCTATTGCACGCCAACTTCGGACCATTTTGTCCAACGGCCACAGCGGCATACACTGAATCCAGTAGCGCCCTAGTTGTTGATTTCACAGATGCTTCTGTGAACAGCGATTCATGGTCATGGGATTTTGGAGATGGAAATACATCAACGCAACAAAACCCTACCCACACGTATACAGCTGACGGAACATACAGTGTTTGTCTTATCGCGTCAAGTGCGTGTGATGCAGATACGGTATGTACGCTAATTACGGTTACAGCATGTCCTATTCCAGTTGCTGGATTTACAGAGTCCATTAATGGAACCACGGTATCATTTACGGATACTTCAGCTGATACTGACCTTTGGGCATGGGATTTCGGAGATGGAAACACCTCAACTCAACAAAACCCTACACACACGTATACGGCTGACGGAACATATATCGTTTGTTTGATCGCACTCAGCAATTGCGGTGGAGACACTTCTTGCGTGGCAATTACAGTGAGTAACTGTACAAGCCCTGTTGCTAGCTTCACTGAGAACATCAACGTAGGTGTAGTTGATTTTACGAGTACTTCATCTACTACAGGTCTGACAACTTACGCATGGGATTTCGGTGACGGACAATCTGCAACATCTGAAAACCCTACAAACACATATGCTGCCAATGGAACGTACACCGTTTGTTTGACAGTGAGTGACTCTTGTGGGATTGACACAATCTGTAACGCTGTAACTATAAGTACAATTGGAATTGGAGAGAACTTAATTGATGAATTAGCTATCTTCCCGATTCCGGCTCAGGAAACAATGACGATTTCGAACTTGACTTCAGGTGAGGATTTCAAATTGGAGTTATTGAACAACCTTGGTCAAATCGTTAAAGTCATTCATACTGAAGGACTAGAAACTGTTCAATTGGATCTATCGGCGGTTGTTGATGGATACTACCATTTGAGAATTTCGAATTCAGGAACGACTGGAACACGAGCGGTGTTAATCAAGCACTAGAAGAATAAATTGAAATTAAAGGTCATTGCTTTCGAGTGATGACCTTTTTTTGTGTTGGGAAATTGGATTCGTTCCGCTGTCGGATTTTCAGATACGCTTGTCGCCTTTAGATGGCTTCGCTCTTAGATTGAAAATTAGAGTGCGTTTTGGTTGGATTAATACGTAATCACTTTACCTCCTTCCAGCAGTCGCTTTGCTTCCTTCCAGTTTGGTAATTCTGTTGCTTCAATGGTGATAGAACAGATTTCTTTTGCAATCTCCTTGCTTGCTTTCATGATTTCAAGGTGGGCTCCACCATAAGCGAACGCCTTCATCTCTTCCTCACTGTTCCAAAGCGTCATCGTATAATGCTTGGTCCAAAACCCCTGTTTCTTGAATTTTTTGCAATCTGTTGTTTTCAGCTGACGAACAATTCTTAGCGCCTTTCTGGATAAGGCAAAGAACTTTAATGGCCCTCTGAGTTCGATGGAAGTGATGGTAGCAATCATAGATGATTATCTCCCCGGTGAAAATGATCCAGAACCACCAGTCGATCCTTCGATGACCTGCATTCCTTGAGAGAACTGCATTTCTTTGATCACTTCACCTCGTTTACCGTAAATGATGAATTTACCGTGCTTCAAACCATTTTTGTAGTTCACTTCCTGCATCAGTTTTCCTCGTCGACTGTACGTTTTCATTGTTCCGTCTAACTTTCCGTTTTTGTACTGACTAATGACTGCAGGAGTTTTTCCTCCAGGGTGAAACGCGATCCATTCGCCATGCTTCTCCCCTTCTTTGTATTCTCCTTCTTCTGTCAAACGGTAGTCCTTACCTGAATACGATTTTGCCTCACCGTGCATTTTACTTTCATATACCACGCGGTTTTTCATCAAGCCATAATCGACCTTAGATTTCTTCTTGAATAACTTGTAGTTGAGGATGTCTTTTACTTTTCCATTGTCGAAGTATTCGATCCACTCTCCCACTTTCATGTCGTCTTGATACTCTCCAACCAGCTTTTCTTTACCTTTTGGCGTGTACGAAATCCAGTCTCCATCTAACTGACCTTCTTTGAAGGTTGTTTGATTTTTGAGATCACCTGAATCCCAGTAGTTCGACCATTCTCCATTCTCTTTACCGTTAACGTAATCGCCTTCCATCAGTAATGTTCCGTTCTCGTACCACGTACTCCAAGTTCCATTCTGAAGGTCATCCGCGAATGTTCCTTCTTTAAATTTGTTTCCGTCCTTGTAGTAATATGTCCACTGCCCTGTTCGAACATCATGATCGAATTTTGCGTAGT
>CAJQOB010000077.1 GCA_905479845.1 uncultured Flavobacteriales bacterium | reverse complement strand
CAGTTAGGACAGTTGGATCTGATTCTCGCTATGGAGTGTGTTCACCCAATTCGGCATTTCCTTCTTGAAGACAGTTGAAGTAATGAATTTTCCAGAATCGAAATCGTACCAGTATGAACCATCACTCATGTGTCCACCAGGAAGGATTGCCCCTCTATTTTTGATTGACATGGAAACAACTTTCGCATTGGGGTAAGTCAATTTCAGCTGATCAGTAATCGTATTTGCCTTCAAGCGTGAGGGAGAAAACATTCCATAACGAGAATCAGATCCAACTGTCCTAACTGTGGTATCTTCAACGCAGTTTACTTCAGCTTTATCTTCTCGACTGAACCAATCGTTCGCCACAATCCCATGATTGCTTGGAGTTGTCCCTGTGTATATGGAAGCGTGTCCTGGCCCAGTATAGGTTGGGATGTAATTGTATCGTACATTTCTACAATTCGTTCCTTTGTCCATCAACTTTTTTAGCCCTCCATTACCAAATTTGTCGTAATAACGGTACAAATACTCGTAGCACATTTGATCTACAACGATTCCTACAATTAATTTAGGAGACTCCTTGTGTTGCGCATTTGTCACAGTTACAGAGAATAAGAAGCTAAGTGCGAAAAGATATTTCATTGATTTCTAAATTTCCCATAAAAATATCGAAAAGCGGGCAGGGAATTCCCCTCAACTTAGATTAACTTTGTATTAAACTTCAATAAATGCTCGGATTAAAGCTTCCAACAGACCCAAGGTGGGTGAATATCGTCGAAAAGAACATTTCCGAAATCCTTACGGATCATGCTTACTGTGAACAAAAAGCGGCGAGCAATGCCATTTCGGTAATAGTGAAGCATCCTGAATATCCAGATGTCGTTGATGCAATGACGGAAATCGTTCAAGAGGAAATGGAGCATTTTGGAATGGTTCACGAGAAAATCAAGGAACGCGGCTACGAACTCGGGAGAGAGCGAAAGGATCAGTACGTTGGTGATTTACTGTCGTGGATAGGAACAAACTTCCCTGGGGGATCAAGGGATAGCCAATTCGTAAATCGAATGTTGTTTGCTGCCATGATTGAAGCCAGAAGTTGTGAACGTTTTAGAATTTTATCCGAAGAGATTGCTGATCCAGGTTTGGCGGAATTCTACAGAAGCCTGATGGAAAGCGAAGCAAGACACTACACGACATTTTTAGGATTTGCTCGTAAATATGGAGGGAAGGTTGATGTTGATCAGCGTTGGAACGACTTCCTAGAATATGAGGCCGGGCTGATGGAAAAGTACGGGAAAAGCGAGACCATGCACGGGTAAGTTGCCTGGAACAGTTTCCTGCGGATTCTCTGATTTTAGACAGGGCTGCGTTTTCTAGATTTATTGGACTACTAGATTGCTAGATTTTATTGGATTGTTAGAACAGATTACTCCTATTCGATTATTCGAAGATTAAATAAATAATCACATTCAGAATTTTCTACTATGAGTAATGAAGTTTATACGGAAAACATTGAACTGCTTCTTGAAAATTTTTTCATCACAATCCCAAGTGGGACTGTTGAGATGCGGGATGATCGAATTAAGGAAAAATGGACTGAAACAATTAGCTCGTTTCAACTTGCAAAGTATCCTGTAACTCAGAAATTATACAAAGCAGTAATAGGAAAGAATCCAGCAACTTTTAAAGGAGATAACAAACCTGTTGAAACCGTTTCTTGGGTTGAGGCCGTTCGTTTTTGTAATGTTTTATCTGAGCATTTTGGACTGACTCCGTGCTATCTATTCCAGAAGAATTCTGAAATACTATTTAAGCCAAAGGCGAACGGTTACCGACTTCCAACTGAAGCCGAATGGCAATATTCCTGTCAAGAAGGAACGGGCGAAATTAGATATGGTCAATTGAGTGAAATAGCATGGTACAAAGATAATTCTGACCGTCAACTACACGAAGTTGGGAGAAAACTTCCAAATAAATGGGGACTATTCGATATGCTTGGGAACACATGGGAATGGTGTTCAAATATTTATGATGAAGCCGTTTACGGGTCGTATCGTATTCTCCGAGGCGGAGGTTGGTGCGATGAAGAGCGAAGCGTTATGGCAACAGCGAGAAGAAGAAGTCATCCAAATGACTTTAAAATTGACGATTTAGGGTTTAGAATTGCAAAAAACAATTCTTAAAAAGCCATTCTGAAAGCACAAAAAGGTCGCACCTTACGATGCGACCTTCAATATATTCAATTTGCAATTTCTAGTGAACTACAACCAACTTAACTGGCTTCACAGCTACACCATTCTCTTCAACAAATACAAGGTAAACCCCTTGAGCGAACTCAGCAGTGTTTACGACTAGCTTATTTGTTTGTTCTGTGATATTTCTTTCGTGAATCAATTGTCCAGATTGATTGTATATCTTCATAGCTCCATCCGCAACGACTTTTGACAAGCTGATGTACGCTTGGTTGTTCGCAGGGTTTGGAATTGTCTTCACATCGAATGCGTGTTCAACCAAATTTGCTCCAGAACCAGTTGTGTCTTCATTAAAGCTTACTTGGAAATCGTCGAAGTAGAATCCATCTTCACGAACACCTCCATCAGCTTCCAAAATAAAACGAACGCGAATCACTTGACCTAAGTAATCGCTTAAACTGATTTCCTCCTCTACCCATGAACTTTGGAATCCTTCGTAAACAGGCTCGTTGTCCGGTTGTACACTTCCATTGGCATCCGTTCCGAGTACAGTGTAATTTCCACACTGCCCTATCCAAGAAGATCCTCCGTCTGTTGAAACTTGGAATTGAGCGTAATCATAATCGGATTCGATCTCCCATTTCGCGTGGAAATTAACTCCTGCTGATGTAGCATTTGTTAAATCAACATCTTGGTTGAACTCATACGTTCTAGATGAGTTATTCGAATAGTTCGCATTTGGACTATCTGTGAAACTTGTTGATGGTGAAACGAATTCTTGATTCGTTGTCGACCATGTACCTGACCAGTTCGCAGTACTAGATGCGTCTTCGGAATACTGCAATGTCATTGCTCCAAACGTCTTTGTAATTGTATCGCGATGCGCCCATCCTCCGTAATCAGTTGTCAGCACGTATTTAACCTCATCTCCAAAATTAATCGCTGGATCCAATACGTAAGAAATCGTACCTAATGTTTCCGCTCGATGTGCTAAGGTATAAGGAATTGGTGCTCCTACAGATTGGATGTTCAACAACGGCTCCGCCGAAACGGTAACTGTTCCATCTTGAAATCCAAGACGTTTCACGTCATGTGTGAAGTCACCCGTCATCGATGCCAATGTACCTGGATCTTCGTCTGTTGTTACGTAGTATTTGTGAGCCAAATGCGACATCACCATATTTGGGTGAATCATTTCAATACATGTAGGAACGATCCCTGCTTGAGATGGCCAAAATGCATCTCCAACTTCAGGTGTCGTAGCGAAAACCGTATCCTTGTTCCCAACACCAATGTCAACTTTGTACATGTAATCATCGGAATCTCCCGAAGCAGGATACAAACCTGAACTCTTTTGAGCTTGGTATCCATTATGAACAGCCATGTGATTTGTGTATTCTTGAAAGAAATCGTGATGATCTGCAAATTCTGCGTCTGTTGTACCAACAGGGTGCAGAATCAAATCGCCGTATGTGTGTGAATTCGATGCCAATTTAAAACCATGCGTTTCTACTAACCATTTCATGGCTTGCGTTTCTGGTTCAGAAAATGGTCCCGAGCCTGGATAAGTATCGCTATTTTGATTGAAGCTTACACCTGTTGTTCCCCAACCGTAAGAATAATTTCTATTCAAATCAACACCCGGATTCGTTGAGCCTACCGGTGCTTTGTTCTTACGGTGCATTCCGAATCCACTTGGATCATTCGATTCATTTTCAATGTATCCATCAGGGTTAAGACATGGAACAAAGAACATCTGCGTGTTATCCACCAAGAACTTCACCTCCTCATTTGTCGCGTAGTTTTCTAACAAATACCACATGAAATAAATCGTTTGGGTCATTGAAAGTGGCTCACGCGCATGGTGAATGGCCGAATACAATACATTTGGTTCTGTCGGTGCCTCTTCTGAATTCGGGTTATCCGAAATCTTTACGTGATAAATCGGTCGCCCCTCGTGCGTTTGAAAAGTGAAAATTGGCGCCCGTGCAGAAATTAAGTTTGGGTAGAGTGCCACCATGCTATCCAAAGCATCCAGCATATCTTGGTACTTGTAAAAACCAGCGTACGAGTTGTTTTCAAAGTGATTTACTGGAACAGGCGGATTATATCCACCGCCACCAGTACCTTGATCACATGTTGCATTCTTCAAAGAAACATATGGATCTTGGCTGTGCGCAGCGTAATATGCTTTCACATCATCAACGATAATTTCATATTCGAATCCATTTGTTGCCATGATTTCAATTTCGTATTCAGAGAAATCACTGATAAAAAAGGTGTTCTTTTTTGAGACACCGTGATCCACTGCGACACCTAAGGACGCCAACTCGGCAAGCCCTTGTGAATCCGTTAAAATCTTGACTTTGGAATATTTTTGTTGAGCAGCGGAGAAGAAGCTCAGGCCAATTATGGCAATCAGAGTAGAGAATAATTTCATTATATAGTTCTTAATAGTTCACATGCAAGTTACGTACTTTTTCCAAAACTTCCTTAGAATCACTCAACATTGGCGGAATCAACTCATACAATGTAACTTCCATTCTCCACGCAGAAAAAGCCATCCATAACAATTCGTTATCCGCACCTCCATTTTGTAACTATCTTTACAGCGAATAATACTATTGATTTAATACATCTCTATGTCTACAACTCCTCAAAAAATTCGATTCGGACGTATCTTCTGGCCAAGTTTCTGGGCTGCACTCATCGTATCAATCATTGGATTGACTATTTGGTTGATTGTGATCTCAGGTATCATCAGCAGCTTCGAGCAAGAACCAATGAAGGTTCAGTCGAATTCGGTGCTTCATATGTCGCTGGACACGCGAATTGCAGAGAAAGGTCAGACAAAATTCAACAGTTCGACTTTCAGTATCGATAAATCTATAGGGCTAGCTGATATTTTACACGGTTTCGAAACGGCAAAGGACGATGATAAGATCAAGGGGGTTTACCTGGAGTTGGAAGGAGCTTCTTGCGGATATGCTACGGCGCGCGAAATCAGAAATGCGATCAACGATTTTGAGAAATCAGGAAAGTTCGTTATCGCTTACAATTCAGGTGAGGTCGTTACACTAAAACAATACTACATCGCGTCGGCTGCGAATACAAACTACGGATTCCCTGGATCTAACATGGAGTTTCTAGGTTTGGGAGGAGAGTTGACCTTCTTCAAGAATACCTTTGATAAACTGGGTGTTGAGATGCAAATTATCCGTGGAAGCGGCAACGATTTCAAAAGTGCTGTTGAGCCATATTTCAGAGAAGAAATGAGTGATTCATCTCGTGTGCAGATGGAACGATACATTGAGAGCATGTGGTCTGATATCCGAGAAGATATTGCGAATGACCGTGGTTTGACACCTGAAAAGCTAGATGAATTGGCTGAAAACGCAGAGATTAAATCAGTAAAAGAAGCCGTAACGCACAAATTGATTGACGGAGCAAAATACAAAGATGAAATCTTGGCTTTACTTGCAAAGAAAGCAGGAACGAAAAAAGGAGAAGACGTTGAATTGTTTGCCTTCGAGAAGTATGCAAAGAAACGTTTCCACCAGAATCAAATCTTAACGAACGAGGAGGAACCAAATGTAGCAGTTATCCTGGCTGAAGGTGCCGTTGCTCGTGATGGTGATGGATTGACATCAAAACGTATTTGCAAGTTGTTCCGTGAAGCGAGAAAGAACGAATCGATCAAAACGATTGTATTCAGAGTGAACAGCCCTGGAGGAAGTGCCTTGGCAAGTGATGAAATTTGGAGAGAGGTGCAACTCACAAACAAGACGAAGAAAGTCGTTGTTTCAATGGGAGATGTTGCCGCTTCGGGTGGATATTACGTTGCTGCTCCTGCTTCATACATCTTTGCTGAACCAACAACGATCACTGGATCGATTGGTGTATTTGGGATGATTCCATACACAGGAAAAATGTTGGAGAACAAATTAGGTGTGACTTTCGATCGTGTTTCAACGAACAAGCACTCTGTGATGACAACCAACCGTAAATTGACGGAAGAGGAAATGACTATAATTCAAGAGAGCGTGGATGAAATCTACGTTCAATTTAAATCGGTTGTAGCCAAAGGACGTGGGTTGGCAATGGATCGTGTTCAGGAAATCGCTCGTGGTCGAGTGTGGACAGGTGTTGACGCCAAAGAGGTTGGTCTTGTGGATGAGCTAGGTGGAATGAAAGATGCGATTGCCTACGCAGCGAAGCAAGCAAAAATTAAGAAGAAAGACATTAAAGTACTTTACTACCCTATCGCCAAAGAAGATAAACTGGGTGAATTATTGGAGCAAATGGACGGAGGTGATTCAAACGCGTCCGTTTCAAGTATTGAACTTCCAGAAGAACTGTTGAATTACTATAATCAGATTAAACAAATCGAATCTTTGCAAGGTATACAAATGCGTCTGCCTTTTACGCTGAACCTAAAATAAAATTAGCACATCGATTCGTAAGCGGCTTGGAGGTAGAGATCCAGGCCGTTTTTTTGTTTCAAGAAATTGTTTGAGTATGTTTTGAGTTCTACCCGATTAATGCGTTCGGAAGGATCTCTCAGCCATTGTATGAATCCAGTTATCAACTGAAACTCCCATCATTGTGTAGTTGTACTCAGAATCTGGCATCAGCGTTGGATTTTGAGTCGGTGTAATATCCAATATCACATTCAATAAGCTGTAAAATGTCCAGAATCTCTCATTTGTATACGTCCCACTAATCAGGTTGTTCTCCAAATCGGAAACAACACTGAAGTAGATGACATTATTGGGTTCATTTTCAAACGACCAATCGAACTCAGGATTGACTCCAGATTCGATAATGGTTACGATCGGCGAGATATCTGCGGTAGGTTCAACTGCCGCTTTAATACGAATTGGATTACTGATATGCACTTCCCCCTCAGTTTCATAGGTCACAATTCCCCAACGTTCCTCTGTTAGTGGTGGGTGATTAAACTTACGCATCACGCCATTA
>CAJQOB010000076.1 GCA_905479845.1 uncultured Flavobacteriales bacterium | reverse complement strand
GCATCGTACAAATTACAAATGTTGGAGAGCACGTTCAAATCCAATTTGAAAGCTGAAGGGTTTTGGTGGTGATGGTAATTTCCATTAGCGGGATGTCCTTTCGAACAATCAAACCCACCCATTTCTGCTGGTATTGCATCTCTATTCCAAACTTGGGTCGCTGCAGGTCCTCCCGGACAAGGTGGATTCCCTGGACCACCGCACAAACTGCTAGTTGAGTTATTCCAAGCGACACCATCACGGTAATCAAAAAGGGAGACACCATTGATGAAAACTCCAATGTTTCCTGCTGTGGTTTCAGTTGGCGTGCCTGTATTTGGAGTAGGCACCAACGGAAACTGATAAATCGCCATTTGATCTTCGGCCTGAGATGGGTTTCCATCCAAAAACGGACCCGTTGGATAAGATGGAATTCCATGTGTTGAAATGTAAACCCAATCCGTTGAGTATTCAACTTGTTGGCAGTTAACTGCAATGCCGTTATCAATGGCTGTTGAGTTTCCCGACATATAATATGATCCTGTAGTTGTTGTATTCTGCAACCAAGATGTAACAATTGGCTCTTGCGCCATAGCTGCGCTCACGAAAGCGAAAGCTGCTAATATTGAGGTTATTTTCTTCATAGTTTGATTCGTTTGATGTTTAGTGTCCTCATTCAAAATAAACTTGCGGTTCTCGTTAGATTAATTTGGAAAACCAAATCTCCGATTGTACAAAAACGACCTATCCGTTAATGTACAAAGGAAGGCGATGAGATCTTTTTGATGGTTATCAGATAGTTTCATTTCTGTTTTCAATTTTTCACTCAAGTAAGGCGCCTCTCGATCCAATTCTTCAGCATAATATTGAACAACTTCTCTTAGCTTTTTGAATCGCCCATCATGCATATATGGATACGTATGTTCGATATTTCTAAGCGTCGGAATTCTGAATTTCAGCGAGTCCGATCCAACTTTGGAAATGCCGTATCTTCCTAAATCGTTGTACGCTGTATCGATTGGTAACCCATTGCTTGCATATTCATTTGAATTGAACAGTGGTGCGGTGTGGCAGCTATTGCAATGTTTCTCAAAAAGTTTCAGGCCTCTTTTTTCTTGATTTGAAAAATCAACTTCACCGCGTTGATACTGATCGTATTTCGAGTTACTGGAAACGAGCGAAACTGTGAATTGAGAGATCGCACGCATTAAGGAGGAGCTCGTAGCAATCGAATCTCCAAAGACTGTAAAAAACGCCGATCGATATTCTTTGGAATCATTGACATACTCAAGTACATTACTCAACGAATTATCCATTTCAGCGGGGTGTTGAATTGGATTAATCGCTTGCACATCCAAGTGATTCACTCCCCCATCCCAATGAAAAGATGAGTTCCAAGCAAGATTGATTAAAACTGGGGAATTACGCGTTCCTTTTCGACCTTCTATTCCGTGACTGACAGCATGATCAACATGAGTAAATCCTGTGAATTGTAAATGACAATTCGCGCATGAAATTGTGTTATCTCTCGACAGCATTGGATCATAAAACAATTTCCTTCCTAATTGAAATCCGTCTTCAGTAATTGGATTTTGCTCAAAATTATAGACGGGCTTGGGCCACTCCGAAATTTGAAGGTGTTGCTCGGAACTCAACCATTGGTTATCGATGGATACGAACGAGACAATTCCGGCTAGGAATGATATAAATAACAGCTTAGTCAAAGGAAAAACGATTGGACAATTGATCAGACAATAACACAGCTTCTTCCCCTGGGATCATTACTTCAGTTAGTTCTTTCATATCGAGCTCATCAAGAAATTGTTTTAACTCCAGACGAAGTGTCATTCTTTTCTTTTGAGGATTTCGAGCCAAACTTACCCGCCTCGCTGTTGAAAACGGAGGTAAATAACCACCAAGGTGATATTCAAATTTTGTTTCTGAATCGAGCTTTTTCCCTTCCACCTTAAAGTTGATGTATCCTGAGTTCCAAGCCCAGTACATTCCTTTAATCGGATCCAAATCTCCATCAAGAATTCCAGCAACATTGGTCGTACTATCGACTCCAATCAGGAATGAAATGGAATCAATCGATGATTTACCAAATTCTTTTGGAAGCTGAATTTTCCATGAACTCGCATCTTCCAAATCAATCAAATGAACACTGTTTTCCTCAGCATACCACTCACATCCTGAGACGTGGAATTGGAGGCTCATCAAATAAAATCGAAGTACATTTATTTCGTACCGATCTTTCAGTTCATCTTGATCAAACTCAATGTCTAACTCACGCTGCGCTGAGACAGGTTGAAACGAAAGAAGAAGTGCTATGAAAAGAAGTCGAATCATCTTCTCTTGGGTCCTTTCATTTGACGAAAAGCATGATGAATCATCTTCTTCAATTGTTCCTTTTGCCCTGTAGAACAATACGTGGAAACCTCATTAAAAAAGTCGTAAGTCATCTTTTCCATTTCAGCATGATTCTCTTCAATTTCCTCTTGAATGTTTGAAACATCCTCGTTGGTTCCAATTTTTGAAAACAAAATTTCGTGAAGCGCCCGATCTTTCTTCATCAACTCTCTTTTCTCCTTGTGATGAGCCTTTTCCAGTTTAATGACCAATTCTCTTTTATCTCCTTCAAGCTCCAATTTATTCACAAATTGACCTGGCACTGGTGGTCCATGAGGAGGTTTTCTCGTTAAGAAGAAAGTCAAAATCCCAACATTAATAATTACCAATGCAGCAATGATGAATTTATATAGTTTGGTACACCTCATTATAGTTGTTTTAAGTGCGAGAAATATGTTTCTTCAAATGAATCCTCAGCAGAACTAGTCGAACTCGATACATATACATTAACCGCTATCAGTGCTGCGATGCTTGCAGCCACTAACCAAATCGTTCGCTTTGGAACGAGGTCTACTTTTGATTTGATCGTAGATGGAATTGCCTGAATTCTTTCAAGTATATGCGCTGGAATCTGAGGGGTTTTAATTCTCTCTGAAACCGACGTAATGTCATCAATCCAATGTTGTTCTTCGTTCATATCTGTTTCTTTTGTTGTCATTATTCCTAAAACCTTGCGCTATGATTTACTTTTTTGATAAAAATCAGCCAAGATCTCCCTCAAACGCTTATTTGCTCTAAAGAGCAGAGATTCAATCGATGAAACGCTTAACTCCATGATTTCAGCAATCTCAACGTAACTATAGCCTTCAATCTTTGCCAATCGGTATGCCTGTCCTTGATTTTCAGCTAAAGAATCAATCGCCTCAAATAAAACTGCAGCTCGCTCTTTGTCTTCTAATTGAACTCCCGGATGATTGAAGTTAATGGTATTCGAACTAAATCCTTCCGAATACTCGTCAAGAATCGTGAGTGTTCCAGAACGTTTCAATTGTGTTTTTTTCCGCAAGAATTCCTTCGCTTTATTATGAGTGATGGCATAAATCCAAGTCGAAAGCTTCGATTTCCCACCAAACGAATCAAGTGATAAATAAATCGAAACAAACACCTCCTGCACCAAATCTTCGGCATCTTCCGAATTTCTCAGTAGCTGAATACAACTCCCATAAATTTTTTGGGCATACGCTGTTGTTAGGTAGGAAAATGCAGCATCCTTATCCCTTTTGGCACAATCAATAAACTCTTGTTCCGTCAAATTAGCGTTGTTGTTTCGAATATAATTGATTCTACCGAATCAACTACATGACATTTTGTAGCTTTACATTATGAAAAATTGCGCCTTCCTATTCAGTTTATTTCTATTTACTCTTATTTCTTGTTCAGAAACTACTTCCAGCGATAAAATTGCGAGCAATACCAACAGTGAAGCTAGCAGCGAGGACAAAATCAATTTTTCTGCTTCACTGAGGGAGTTGTCCGACGAGGAGTATCCGGACAATCCAGACATTACAGTACGTCATGACAAATGTGTTGAGACAACCATGAAATCAATCGAGTTCATTCGAAAAGGCAAAATGTTCGATGTATTTTTGATTCCTGACAACACTAAAGATGACACGGCGCATTTGTTCGAAATTGATCTAATGGAATTTATTCCAACCATTCCGGAATATGTGCGCGAAGACGAATATATGTCTCTAATTTCCATTGTAAATCAAGAATGGAATCGAAATCAAGTGAAGTGGCAAGATGATCAGTTGAAGACTGCTTCGCACGAAAAAAATTGCGTTGTGAATAATGAAAAAGTTACGCGCATGGATTTGGCAAGGAACTGCCTGAATTCTTATCTCTGGGAAGTATTCTTGTATGCAGATGTTGAAGGTTCGAATAAGGTATTCTACCATGGATGGTTCGACTTCCCTAAAGATTTGTATCACGAATTGTATGCTAAGCGTAATGGAAAGAAGTTCAGCGAAGTGGCCGACTTCCTTGAAAACTGGAAAAATCCTCCAAGCGAGAAAATTAACTTGGATATATTGAGATCTGTGATTAGTGAGACTGTTCCCAATTACACGAATGAGTCTGAAGTGATGTATCCTTTGGAGGGAGAACGAAAGAAGAAGCAAATTGGCGTTGTCACTCCCATTGAAGTGACGAAAATGAGTGATTTTCACACGGACGCTTCCACATTTGCAACCTTCACTCCACCCGGCTTTTACAACAGAGCAGATCCAAGAACAACGGAACTTGGACGTTTCAAGAAATTAGACGGTGTGATCTACAGAAAAACGCAAACCAATCGCGGAGAGCGATCTGAGTTCCACTTCAATTATTCAGATGACAAAGGGCGGAAAACACAGTTCATTATTGGAGGTTTGGACTTGTCAACTTTGCCACAACTTTCAGCCGAAGAAGCAAATTCTGGGCATCAATTTTCGATGGGAATCGGGAACCACCCTTTTTATGAGGATTACGCCTTGCACGAAGATCAGTGCAGTTTGACCAATCCAAATTTTGGAGTCCTTTTGGACGAAAATGGGAAGTGGCTCGACAGTCATTACATTGGAATTGATGGTCCATTGCTTCACCTGGACAAAGATGATCCAAACAAATTGCACGTTTGGGTTTTATCTTTTGAGCGTCATGCTTTGGTTGCACATTATGTATTGGATTTGGGTGCTAATTAAATTTTTCGATATTTATTGTTCACGTTTCAATATTCCCAACATTTATAAGAAAGAGACCTTATGAGTATGACCTTGGAAAAGATTGATATTGACGAAACTCTCAAGAGTTTATATAAGAAGTGGCCGGACATAAAGCGGTATCTGAAATCAAAAGGATGTGACCCTGTCGATGCTGATGACATCTTTCAAGAAGCACTTCTCATTTTCGTTCGAAAAACTGAAGAACCCAATTTTGAACTTACAGTTGCTCCTTTTCACTATGTGAAAAACACCTGCAAATTTCTGTGGTACAATCAATCTAGAAAACAAGCAAAGAACCTTAAAGTTGAGGTACCTGAAAACCTGGAAGATTTTGAAGGAGATTGGTTTGCAAAAGAAATGAAGCTCCAGCAAATTGAGAGTGCTATTAGTCAGATTGGTACTCAGTGCCAACAAATATTACAATTGTTTTATGGATTAGGATTGAATATGGTTGAAGTTGCCAAAAAGCTTGGCATACGTAACAGAGGTGTTGCAAAGACACAAAAATATCGTTGCCTGAATAAGGTGAAAGATATTGTCCGTTCAAATAATTCCGTTACACTTTAGTCCGACTAAGATGAATCCAGAAATAACAAAAATCATTGATCAATATTTGGCCGGAGAGTTATCTAAAAAAGACCTAGCGGCATTTGAAGAAAGACTTAAATCCAATCCAAAACTTCAAGAGGAAGTTGCTCTACAACAAGATGTGATTGCAGGCATCAAACGATCTGCTCAGAGAATCAAAATCAAGCAAACCCGACGAAATTATTTTCGTTCCAGATTATTGAAATGGGGAGTAATTAGCATGAGCTCAATTGCTCTTGTGGGCTTGGTTACCTACCTCGCTGTTTCCATGCTCAGTTCCAAAATTGAGCCTTTATCAGAGGAGTTAATGAATCAATTGGATAAGGATGCTCAGTTTGATCAAATTCAAGCGCAGTACTTTCAAATACCTGAAGAGGGTGGAATTGTAATGTCCGAGAAAGGCGTACTTCTTTCTATTCCGAAAAATGCATTTCTCCAAAACGGGAAACCATACAACGGTGAAGCGGTAGTTCAATTTCAAGAAGCTATGGACGCTGAGGATATCGTAACAAGTGGTTTAAGTACCATGTCAGGTGATAGACTGTTAGAAACACAAGGAATGTTCAGCTTGCGCTCTTACACGAAAAATGGTAAAGAATTAGAGATAAACCCTGATGTTGGAGTGTATGCTCAAGCCCCTTTTGACAAAGCTAAATCTGGAATGCAACTCTTCTCAGGAGAAAAGGATGCAGGCGGAAATATCGATTGGCAGAATCCAGAACCCTTGTACAAACTTCCTCTTCCAGTTGACATGTCGGAACTGGATTTTTATCCGTCAGAATTCGAACCTTACCTCGATAAACTGAAATGGAACAAATCAAAAAAATCTAGGGATAGTTTGTATTTGAGTTTTGAGGAATATTACAATGAATATTCCGAATATCCTTTTACGGAAGGCTCTTTGCCTTCTCGGAAAATTACCTCTGAAGAATGCGCCTATCTCTATAATGACAATCGACCTATAGACAAACTAATGACGGAAGAAGAAGCTATACGACTTTCCAAATGGGAAGGAAATCCTCGACATGAAGAATTTGAGGGGTTTAGGAGAGATTTTTCAGAAATTAACTCAAGGGATGAGGATTACAACTTCAATTACGAGGTTGGAGAGTTAACGGTTTATTATGATAGTCTAGAGGACGTTGATGTAGTTGCTACTTCTGCTGAAGCGGCTTCTAATGACATGTGTTACATCCTCCCATCAAAAGTTCTCGGTTTCTGGAACAAAAAGTTCAACAATACCAACCTCGCTACACGAGCTTTTGAAAAAAGAATGCGCTCCATACACCCAACTTGCAACAGGGTCGTTTTGAATAAATACGTTTCTCAACTCGACAAACCACTTTCTGAAATTGACAAAGAGGTTGTAGCAATGGGTTATTCGGAATTCGAAAAATTCGCAGCGGAAAACATTGGAAAAATCGATGTGAACAATCCTCATCTTGAAAATCTCCAAAATTTTTACTCCAAGGCTATTGATCAATTGAAAGAGAAATCAAAAAAGAATCAGAATAAAGAAAAGAAGCATAGAAAGAAGTGGGACAAGGAAACTCAAGAATCACGTAAAAAAGAAAACAAACAACGTGTGTATCGTGAAACACAATCTTTGAACGAGGAATATCAATTCAACATGAGAAATGTTGAAAGACAGATCGGTTCATCAGTTGGATTCACGATTAAAAAAGCTGGTGGAACTGTTTACAACATCGATAAGTATGTTTGGGATGCTACGGTAAACCGAGAATCTATGGATCGCATTGACCCTGTTTCTGGAAAACGAGTGAAGATTACCTACAACGATTTCACTTTCAACGTTTCGAACCATGACAAATACCTAAAACTGTATGCTTACGTATTCCCACACGAACTGAACAGCTATCAACGAATTGAAGGAAAAAATGGGCAGTTTTCGTATCCATTAAATGATGATATCATTTACGATATTGGAGTCGTTGGAATTACGGAAAATGGATACGAGTATTATCAAAAACAAACCTTCAAAGAAGGAGAATTGGGAGACATTTCACTAAAGAAGGTGAGCGAAGAACAAATGAAGTCTTCGATCAAGCAATTAAACAAAAAGCGGAAAGGTAAAACGATGCCAATTGGTGATGAAGTTCAATGGCTCATTCGTGAACGTAAAGACTACAAAGAGCAGAAACTCAGAAAGGAAATGGAAGTCTTTCGACGGGAACTTTCTAAGGTTGTATTTCCATGTGTTTATTTAAAAAAAACATTATACTTTTTAAATTTGATTAAAGAATAGGTGGCAAATCCATTTGATTGGCTACCCTACAAAGAAATTCTATCTACCTATTTCCAGACAATTATTTTTATGTATCTTGTAATGCAACCATTTCGGGGGCATTAGGGACACATCTGTCATTGAAGGGTCTCATAATTATTAATCTAACTGCCGAATATTGAGTTAACGATATTCTAGAACGAATGTATTATTGAAAAACGCACTACAATATCACTCACACAATAATCGGAACAAATCTATTTTACACCATGGCAGGAGACGATAAAACAAATATGGCAACCGCAGAATTTGAAAGTGGTGAAGGGAACACGTTGAGCATTGAATTCCCAGCAGTTGAAGAACCGTATGTTTGTCAATATTGTGATGATGAATTCACTTTGGATCAAATCAAGAAAGTAATGACTACGACAGCGAATACGTCGAGGACTGCAAACATCAACGCGATCATTCCTTACTTGAATAGTTACAGAGAAGACTTTCAGTTGGACACTTGTCTGAAAAAAGCGCACTTTATTGCTCAGGTAACTCATGAAAGTGCTCAATTTAAAACATTTGAAGAATCCGAAAATTGGTATTACTGGAGCACTAAAGCGAACAAAGCCAAATCTTTCCCAGGTGTGTTTAGCAATAAGAAGATAACGTTTGATACTACAATGCAAACTTCACTAAAGGATCATCTTACGGACATTTTCACCATCAAAGACAAAGACGACAAAGTTCTTACAAAAACCAACGACGAAATCAAGACAATTCTTGTAGATAACGACGTGAAAGTAATTGATAAAGCTTTGTACGCAAACTTTGACAAAGGGGAAGAGCTTGTAACTGAAGTTAAAGAGAAAGTTACCACGAATGGAGTAGAAACTGAAGTGGTGAAATATAAAATTTACTACAAGAATCACAAAGCATTTGGCGTTCCACTTCTATCACGTATGTACGCACCCTATCCTGGGGACAAGCGTGGACTTGGAAACGGAGATGAATTGACTCAAGATGGTTGGATTTACAAAGGAAGAGGGCTAAAACAATTGACCGGAGTAGGAAATTACGAGAACTTCACGAAGTTTAGAAACAGGTCGGATGTCACGTTCTCTGGTGATACTACAGGTGAAATTGATTTCGCAGAGAAAGTAGCGGATGGTGAAGACATCAAGACAGGTAACTACACGAAAATTGCTGAAGCAATGTACGCTGTTCAGTCCGCTCTTTACTTCTGGACTGAAGGGACAAAGTACAGCGGTAAACATGCGTACGAGCACGCTGAAGATGACAACATCACGAAGGTATCAAGAGCAGTAAACAGATATGATTCTGGTGCTGAGTCAACTCGTGAGAATTTCTACAATAAAGCAAGAAAAAAAGGGTCTTTCGATATTACTCGACACCATAAAGACTATTACGATAACGGTTCCGACGATCAAAAGACTGCTGCCAAAGCGTACTTTACGAAGTGGAAGGATAAAGACGACGAAGCTAAGAAACACCACGAAGCGATTGAAAAAGAAGAGAGTGAGGCAAGCGAAGGCACAGGAACTGACGGATAGAATGAAGTTTTTCCTGTTCACCTTGTTATTCCTCTCGCTGGTTGCGTGTGGAAATCATCAAAAGCTTAATGCATATTCTGGATACGTTAAAGAGATATCTAACTCAGATAGTACGATAAATGAACTCGCCGCTGTTTCTGATTCTGAGGAATTAAATGGCAGATTAAATGCTCGATTTCAATCTATCAGTGTAAACAAAGAGCTTTATTCAAAAAATCCAGAAGAAAGAGTTCAGGAGAAATCTGAGCTTTTTGACGAGTGCTTAGCGTTCTTCGATAGTTGCTCCTACGTTCCAGAAGGGTATTCTTTTGCTATAAACAAGCAATTTCTCAACCTGAAATATCAGTACAACGCATTCGGAAGCAATGACTTATTTTACAAACATGCTGTCATTAATCTAGCCACTGGCAGAAAACTGGTGTATCTGAATATGTTCACCGATCCGAACCAAGTGTTGGAAAGATTCAATGCTAAATACGTCAAAGAAAATGAGGACTACCTAGCTAGTTTCGCCAATACTGATCTATCCGAAAATGAGCAAGAAGAATACGATGTCATTCGAAATCATCTTGACAGCAGAGTGCCGTTTCAACTTCACGAACTCAACAATTGCGAACTTTTTTTCGATGCTAAAAAGAGACGATTTACTGAAATCCGGTTCCATTACAATGGATCAAGTGGTGTTTACAAATCCATCTTGACGGAAGCTTATATTTCGCTCACATTAAAGGAATTCAAGGACCTGTTGGCAGAAGATTTTAAGGATCAAATGGGGAAACTATAGATTATAAACCTGTCCCTCGGTGTGAGAAATTAAACTGATATTCATCATTTTTTCTCAACCCTAACTACCTTAATTTCGTTATATCAAAACACGTTTTATGAAGAACCTTTTCACAACTAGCCTGTTCTTATTGCTTTTCCTAAGTTCATTCGGACAAAATGGGCAATTGCCAAATGGAGGCTTTGAAAACTGGACAGACCAAACTTTATACGATTACCCTACGGATTGGAATAACTCAAACATTGACAATTTCCAAGGAGTAGCCACAGTATTTCAATCAACTGATGCACAAGATGGAACGCACTCTTGTGAGTTAAGCGCAGAACTTGCTGGACAGGACACTACTTTTGGCTACGTTATGCACGGTTATGTTGGATCGATGGGGCCGTCATCAGGAATTGCGTACAATATCAATTTTGACGAAATGCAATACCACTACAAATGTGATCTTGCAGCAGGCGATACACTTTTCGTTATTGCTACTCGCTTTATTGCTGGTGTTCCTGTAACTACTGAAGTCGTAGAAGCTGCCGTCGGCACTACTTCGAGCTGGACAGCAGGAACGGTTACTTTCCCAAGTGGAGCACAGGACGAGTTGTTTATCGGTTTCGTCTTGGGAAATCCTTTCGGAACAAGTACGCCAAGTCCGGGCTCATGGGCACGACTTGATAATGTATCCATGCACAACGCTGGAATTGCGGTTACGAATGTTCCTGACCCAAGTTTTGAAAACTGGTCTTCGTCTACATCAGAAAATCCAGATGATTGGTATACCCTAAATCCATTACTAAGTGATTTTAGTGCAGAGAATGCCCTAAAAACAACTGATGCAAATACTGGAATGTACGCGATTGAAATGACTACAATTCAGCCCTTCTCTGGAGGAGATACGATTCAATCGTTCTTGTCCAATGGGGTGATTAATCTATTTGCTTCGAACCCATTTCAAGCGGTGCCTTACGATGCGAATCCAACCGATTTAACCGGAGCGTACAAGTATGCACCTACGGCCAGTGATCAAGCATTCTTGCAATTGGCTTTCTACAGTAATGGAAGTGTAATTGGTTTTGAAACGCAAACCTTCACTGCAACATCGACTTACCAAACGTTTAACCTTCCGATTACCATCCTTGGTACGCCAGACTCCATGTCACTCATTGCTTATTCTGGGGATAATCCAGGATCAGTTCTTCATTTAGATGACTTATCCTTCACGGGTGGAAACGTTGGTTTGGATGAGTTCAGTTCTATGAATATTGATATTTACCCGAATCCTGCCACAACATCTCTTATGATCAAAGCAGATGGGAACTACGGTTATTCAATTGTAAATCTTTCAGGGAAAGTAGTGATGTCAGAAAGCAATTTAAATGGTGCAATCGAATTGGACATTAGCGTTCTTCCGAGTGGTGCATATTTTGTAAACATCAGCAACGAGCACAAGACCGAATCTCACAAGCTGATTATTGAGTAGTATACGTTAAAAGTTACATGAAAGAGTCGTGCTGGTTGGTACGGCTCTTTTTTTTGGAGAATACAATAAGCCTATAGTTTCTTCCCTTGGATATCCCAGGTATGAACAGTACTTCCACCTCCAGACCATCCTAGATCTATCATATACGTCGAATCCGAGATGCTGTATTCTCCACTCGAATTATTCGCACCTTGACCATTTTCAACATACGGAATATTCTCGCAATTATCTGCACACATCAAACCACCCTGGGTATTCAGAACAGTTGCAAAGTGCATGTCATTTGAACTACCACTCCATTGAATTTTTAATTCTCCTTCCACTCTTCCCATTGATACTGTTCCTGTTCTTTGCCATTCAATGGTTTCCATTTGAGTGTAAACAGTTTCCGTTCCATTTGGAGTCGTTACATAGTCCCAATAATGGCCATAGTCCGTTTTTGTGAACTCCCAAGTACCAAAATACTTAACAAGCGCCGGGTCGTCTTCGACAGGAGTAGTTTTGTCACATGAAGAAAACACAAAAATTAGTGATAATAGAAGAAGAGAGGTCAGTTTATACATACTATCAATACGTTATCTTACTAAGAATGGTTGGAATCTCATTTTGTACCTCACTGAAAACCTACGCAGCCCGATTATAACTCCCTGTTCATCAAGAAAGCCGCTAATCCAATCAATGTTTGTTTTTTCGACGCATCTACATTGACTTTCGCAAAAGAAGTCATGGCAATATCGTAATGTTCCTGCATTCGTTCCTCACAAATCGAACGAACATTCAGTTGGTCAAATAGGCGTCGTGTGCTATCAACTTTGAGTACTAAGTTCTGTTCTCCTTGCAGCTGCTTCATTACTTCCAACTGCTCTTTTGTCGCCCCTTTAAGAGCTGTCAAGTAGAGCATTGTTTTCTTGTTAGCAATTACGTCTCCTCCGACTTGTTTCCCGAATTTGTCAGGATCGGCGTAAAGATCGAGAATGTCATCCTGAATCTGGAAAGCGATTCCAATATGTTGACCAAAATCGTAAATAGCCTCGCGATCTTCTTTGGATGATTCTGCCACGATCGCACCAATTTCCAGCGCACATCCCAACAAAACAGATGTTTTCAAACGAATCATTTCGATGTATTCGTCGATCGATACATCTGATCGTTCCTCGAAATCCATGTCCATCTGCTGACCTTCGCATACTTCAATTGCGGTTTTATTGAACAGGGCGAATGCTTCCGGTAACAATTTTGAGTCTATGTTCCCAAGCAATTGATACGCTTTGATCATTAATACATCCCCAGATAAAATTGCAACATCTCGATTCCATTTTTCGTGAATCGTTTGTTGGTTTCTTCTGAGTGGCGCTTCATCCATGATGTCATCATGAATCAATGTGAAATTATGAAACACCTCAATGCACAAGGCTTGTGGCAGTGCTTTATCAGCGCTTGAATCAAACAATTCACTGCTCAGCAATGTCAGCATTGGTCGAATACGCTTCCCTCCTATTTGCAAGAAATACCGAAGTGGATCGTACAATTTTTCAGGTGAGGAAGGCAAACCAATTTTACCTAGTTCCACATCAATTAGCGACGTGTATTTTTGAAGTTCATTCATGAAAGAATACTCATCAAGTAATTACCATATCCACTTTTCAATAGTGGTTTCGCGAGCTCTTCCAATTGTTCTTCCGAAATGAATCCACTGCGATAAGCAACTTCCTCTATGCATCCAATTTTCAAGCCTTGTCTTTCCTCAATTACTTGAACGAACTGTCCTGCCTGCATCAAAGATGGGAATGTTCCCGTATCCAGCCAAGCAGTTCCACGATTCATTACAGCAACTTTCAATTGCCCGCGACGCAAGTACTCAGCATTTACATCAGTAATTTCATATTCCCCTCGAGCTGATGGCTCTAATTTTTTAGCTATTTCAACAACCGAATTATCATAGAAGTACAATCCTGGAACCGCAAAATTAGATTTTGGATTCTCCGGCTTTTCCTCGATAGAAATTGCCTTCATATCGTCATCAAACTCAACAACGCCGTAACGTTCTGGATCGCTCACATGATAAGCATAAACAACTCCTCCGTTCGGATCTGCATTTTCCTTCAATAGG
>CAJQOB010000075.1 GCA_905479845.1 uncultured Flavobacteriales bacterium | reverse complement strand
GCAATCTTTGAGAATCGTTTGCGAATCTCATATTCGACCATTGGATTGAGGTTGGTGTCGTCCACGATGACATCGTGACCGGAGAGTAGATTTTCCAGAATGATATGATCTCGTATTCGTTGTGTGAGGTGTTCGCTTTTCTTTGACCAATTGTTTTGATTTGTCATTTCGCGTAAATCGTTAAGGTCTACTCGGACGGTTTGCCCATTCGTTTCTTTTACAACCGATTTTGCAAATGTTGTTTTTCCCGAAGCTGGAAGTCCCTTAGTTAATATGATTGTGTTCATTTCGCCTTCCTTTCATTTTTCAACTTGCCTAATATTTCGTTGAATTTTTGCGTTCTTTGTCGAGTCCATCGAAATTCGTCGACGGTTGGAATGTGGTTCTTTGTCTCATAGATTAGAGCATAACCTTTTTCTTTGGAGTTCTTTATTATCTGTTCACAGGTTACATTCCTTGTTGAAATTGCGTAGGGCTCGTAGTATTCAAATTCTTTTAAATTTAAATCTGTAAGAAATTTCGTGAATTTTTGATTCCCAAACTTCTTTTTATGAGCGAACGAAAAGAATCTCGGTTCAAATTTCCAGTAGGATGAGTGATTTGTTCCTCCGCAAGCTCCAATCCAAATTGTAAAGTCTTGATTATCTTTAAAATATTTTTCATTTCCATCAAGTAACAACAGAAATGAAACATATCTATTCGGTATTTGACAACTTTTGAATTCTACGTCTGGCTCTATACAATGCATTCTATCTTCCAAAAAGTTCAAGAAAGCCCGACCACAGTGTTTTTGAATTTTGTTATTCACAAGATTTAATTCTCTCAGGGATGTAAATAGTGTGATACTTTCGTCGATTTCTTCAATTGAATTATTGGGTATACTCAAATGTTTAATCTTAGCGGGGTTAATTCCTAGTTCCTTAAATAAACTCACTACATCAGCTATGCTTTGAAATGTGAATATGTCTTCATGAGTGATGCCATCCAAAATGACGTAGTCAGAAGACAATGGGTGAAAAATGGATTCTTTCGGTGGTGTTTTCATGATTAAATTAATTGTGGATAATCTGTGTATATGATTGACTGTTCTATTTGACACATTTCATGTTTGAGTGGTATAGTATGTACAGAAACCAATTAAAACAACATATTATGTTAACATTAGCAGACCAAATTGAGAGCTTTAGAGTAAAACCGGAGAACCTTAATATTCCATTCATGGAATTTTACAAGAAACTTAAAGATATAGGCGTTCTAAAAGTTGTTATGCCAAACACGAAGGACGAATCACAATGGAATTTATTCATTGCACCTGGAAAAAAATCTAGTATCTATCAAGTTCGAAAAACTGGTAATTACAAGCGGTTACTTTCAGACCTTATCAAAAAGCACGTAGTGACTTTTGATGAAGTTCGTTGGAAGTAATCTCAACAATTTAATACAAACGGAGTCTTTAAAAAGGCTCTTTTTGTTTATATAATTCTTTGAGAATCGATTCAATTTGAACAAGCGTAATTTCACTTTGTTTGATATAGCGATGAGAAGGATTTCCATTAAGGATGAACGGTGCATAATTCCCATTATCAGCGTGTACAACGTGCCATTTGTCAGGTTCCAAACTGACGATAACATCTACAAGTAACTCCCATATTGATTGATCGATGGCTTTGGCTTTCATGACGGTTTTGGTGAACTTGAAATTATCCTCAATCATTACTATCCCTAAACCTTCATTGTTTTTATTGATGTAATTAAGAATAGCTCTATTTCCTTTGACAAGATTGGGATTCTGGTTCGCCCATATAAGCCAGACGTCATTATTAGTATTGCTGCTTAAAGGTAGAATGGATCTTTGGAAATCGCCGTATTCGTTAGTGAATCGCCCATCGAACAAATCGAATTCTTGAAATTGGTGTGATAATTTTTGGAAGGATAATTGTCCAAGATAGATAAATTCCCACCAGTGCATCATGATAATGTTTGCTATTTGTTGTCCCCAGCATTTTTCAAGTGCAAAGCACACCCTTCCCAAGACAAGTAATTGATTTTCACTTTGCGTTTTGGGTAGTTTAGCTTTTTTAAAGACAACTGTTTGATTGAAATGGGTGTTTTTCATCCTATTTATAGTCTCCGTGAAAAAATGATTTTGATTGTGTCCACAATGTTCGATGAAATAGTTCAAGGATTCTCGAATAGATTCTTCTTTTTGTTTAGGGTATGTATCTATATTTATTCCGTGTTCGATGCAATAGATTATGGACGTAATAGAAGTGTCCATTAGTGTTTTCTTCCATTCTGCATCTAGTGTGTCATAAACTGAATCAGCTTTCTTTTCCTCAATTTTGAAAGGAATTCTTGCTTCATGTCCAGTTTTAATAATATTTCCGATATGTTGGTCGTGAGCTCTTCCGAGTGCATCGATTTCATTAACTTCTTTGAGAATGCGATTAATAGAAAGAGGTATTCCAGGGAAGAGAATTTGGTTAACGAGCATTTGGCTACAAGACTCATCTCTTTTTTTTCCTTTTAATACATGTTCATCGAAAAGAACAAGAGGGGAGACACCACCTGAAGCCGTAGCTCCAATGCCAAACACTGTAGCATTTGGCCAATATGCCTTGCATCCTGCGTCATGCTCCAGTGAATAGACAGCCATCTCTATAAAATCAATATCAAGTTTATTCTGCGGTAGCGTACTTCTAAAAACAAGATCAGCAAAATATTCATCGAGATGGGGGTGAGTGTGAGCTATTGTTCGATCCAGTTTATTCATATGAATAGTTGAAGATCGTATGCAGTTTTCTTTTTCGAGTAATGCTTTGATGTAGCGATTGCTTTTCTTTCTGAGTGCGTGAAGTAAACCGCCATTTCTTTCAATATACTTTTTGTCTATTCGTAACATGGTGCTTTTTTTAGAATTATTGTCGTTGCGTCGTCATAGGGCCAGTTCTCGATCGTGTGATCATCTAGGGATTCGATAACTTGTTCATGAAATTCTGGAACAAGATCCCAATACCCCCTAATTGGTTCGCTTTTTAGAATGCCATTTAGACCGTCAGATTCAATGATTCTCCGATTAAATCCATCGGTGAATAAAGACAAAGAATCAAGATCCTTGGTGTTACCATGAAATATTTCTTGGAATGCGACGTCACTTGAATTAAAATACCTTGACAGGTAATCACTATTGAGTTCCTGGATTTTGTTATTCAAGCTTACGAATCCATCTCCACAATGAAACACGAGGAATTCTTTTTTGCGGATAATAAACCCAATTACTGATGCAGTGAAGAGATTGTGTCGGGTGGAAATCAGTTCATCTTTCTGACTCTGTAAAGATTTCTCGATTTTCTTTAAATTCAGGATAGTTTGTTCAGATAGCCATCTCAAGAATTTCTTTTGATTCATTTTATTCTTTCTTGGTCTAACGTTCTTTGCACAGAGATTCGCCACAATATGGGCAATAAGGGATGCGCCAACTTCATTGAAAGAATATTCATTTACAATGAGTTCATGATTATTTGTGGCACCATCAGATAAAACACCAACGATGAAATCATTTTCTATGACAAGGTGAACAGCGTCTTGATTGTTGATTCCATTTTGGCTATGAGCCTTACCATGTCTCGTTACAGCTCCAATGCAAAAAGGAAGTTGGGTGTCTACTTTATTTTCGCAGAGTGAACCACTTATATTTTGGAAGGGAATTTTTTCCCATTTGAAATTATTCATACTGGTAGTTTTAATTTGAAGCGTTCAAGAAATAGATGAAGGAGTTCTGGATCTTTCCTTTCTTTGGATGTGGTATACCCTCTGATAGGTTTGATCTTGGCAACGTTTGTTTTCTTGTGAGTTTTGTCAGGTACTATCACGATTCTTTTGATGTCCCGTATCA
>CAJQOB010000074.1 GCA_905479845.1 uncultured Flavobacteriales bacterium | reverse complement strand
ATTCTTCCAAGCAGTTGTGGAACTTCTTTTTACGAAAGACAGTTTTCAAACTTAGAGCTGATAAGAAAGAAGGAATGGCTACAAAGAATCACATGAACCCTATAGAATACTGGTTCTCTACCAATTCAAATCTCGATGAATTCTATCATGATTATGTAGATCAACACCTACAACATCTGGATGTAGATCCAGAGCTCAAGGAGTACGTAGAATCTTTGTCGAAAGAAGGGAAACCATTGGACTACGCCAAAATATTGACCCTACTATCTGCGGCCAAGTTGATTGCGAGTTAAGAAGGTTGTTTAGAGTGATCTAATTCCCGTTTGAGTTACGATTTAATAAAGTCCAACGCTCTATTTTGTAAGTAAGATCAATTTGTGATGTACGACTGACCCTCTGGGGAAACGTTGATCAAAATCGACTATCAAAGAAACACCTGTTAATCGAACTCAGATTTAGTTACTTTTGTTCTGATGATGGAGTACCACCAAAGGATAGTATTTGAAGCAAATCGATATGTTTAAAGATCAAAGCTGGCAGGAAAAATTTCTCATCATGGCGAGTGCATTAATGGTGATGGCCTTGATCATTAAAGATCAATTGATTCCTCCTTTCATTTTATTGTTTGCGATTTCTACAGTTCCTTTTTGGAAAGGTGAGAAACAGTTGAAGTTGAAGAAGGTCGTTCTTCCCTTACTCGTACTTTTCTTTCTCTATGCTGTATCGTTTCTGTTCGTTGTGAATAAGAACCAAGGACTACTTCAACTAACAACGAGGTTGTCATTCCTTATTTTCCCAATCCTCGCGCTAGGAATGTCACACGGAGCCAAACAAGCACGACTCGGTTTGAAGTGGGGATTCATTCTTGGGAGTGGATTTTCCATGCTGTTTTCTTTAGCCAGAGCGGTTGTCACGGAAGGTAGTTTTTCAGGTGATGCATTTCACTCGAGCATATACGGACTTAACATGCATGCATCTTATTTAGCGTTGATCTTTCTGTTCGCCTGTGCATTACTTTTCACTGATAGCTCAAATTCAAAAACGATCAAGATTGGTAAATGGGCTTATCTAGGCTTAACCATAATTTCTATCTTCTACTTGAGGTCACTTGGAGCTTTTGTTTGTGTAGCAGCGATATTTACAGCTTTACCAATTTGGAAATCACTCAAAACGAGAAACTGGAAATGGTTGCTCACTCTTCCTCTCTATGGATTGATCTTTTTTGTTGGTTTGAAATCTTCAGCGCGTATTTCAAACGATGTTTCGGCCAGTATCGATCGAGTAGGAGTCTGGGCGCAATCTCCAAGTAAATTCATCGATGACAACGTGAATAACATCGAATCCAATACGGTAAGACTAGTTGTTTGGACTATTTCAACTAACATGATAATCGACAATCCTTTTGGGGTTGGATTGGGAGATGAAAACGATCTTCTGATGCGTGAATATTATAAACATGAATATACCGGATACGCCGAAAGAAGATTAAACCCTCATCAGCAATTTTTGCAGACTGGGATCTCTATCGGTTGGTTAGGAATTATCACCTTGCTCATTTTGTTTATCTCGATTGTCATAGCCTCGTTTAGAACTGGAAACTTAGCGCTTTTTATTGGTGCGATCTGTATTTCTGTTTCCTGTTTGTTCGAATCAATGTTGGAGCGACAAGTTGGTGTGATTTTCTTGAGTATCCTCGTATTCTACATCGCGATTGTGCGATTTGATCACCTTAAAATGAAGTCAGCGGAATGAAACTATTGATTCTTACTCAATATTACCCTCCTGAAATTGGCGCGCCACAGAATCGTTTGCATGAGCTCGCTGTTCGTTTGAAAAAGGAAGGGGTTGATGTCGAAGTATTGACTGCAATGCCGAACTATCCGAAAATGGAAGTCTTCGAAAAGTACAAAGATGGTTCAATTCGAGAAGAAGAAATAGAAGGCGTTAAAGTTTATCGATCAAAGATTTACGTTTCGAAATCAAAGAGCATTCTGCCTAGATTGTTGAATTATTTCAGTTTTGTTTGGACTTCCTATTGGAGAGGTAGAAAACTCAAGAATTACGATTTTCTAATGGTTGAATCACCACCCTTGTTTTTGGGGTATTCCGCCATGCGTTTGTCGAAGAAGTTGAATGCAAAAATGATATTCAATGTGTCAGATTTGTGGCCTGAGAGTGCTGAAAAAATGGGAGTGGTGAATAATAAACAGCTACTCGGGTTGGCGTATCGACTTGAGAAGAAATGTTACCATAGAGCTCATTTAGTAACAGGGCAAACTCAAGGAATAGTTGATAACATCAATGAACGATTTCCTTCGGTCAATACTTTTTGGTTGCCGAATGGAGTAGACGTGAACTTCTATCAGCCGGATAAAATTGAAACTGCCGATTTCAGGGAAAGAGCAGGGTTGAAGTCGACAGATATTGTATTCTTCTACGGAGGAATTTTAGGTCATGCTCAAGGACTAAGTATTGTTCTTGAAGCGGCTAAAAAGGTAGAATCGAACGAACGAATCAGGATTATTCTGCAGGGTGCAGGACCTGAGAAGGAGGATTTACTGGCATTGAAGGAGTCATTAGGATTGAAAAACGTTGTTTTCATGCCGCCCGTTGAGAAAGCACAAATGCCCAGTATCCTCAAGTCGATTGATGTTGCTCTTGTTCCCTTGCGTAAATTGGATATTTTCCAAGGTGCAATTCCATCTAAAATTTTTGAGGCTTTGGCAATGAAAAAGCCGCTCTTACTTGGTGTGGATGGAGAGGCAAGAACACATTTCATTGAAAAAGGAAAAGCTGGACAGTTTTTTGAGCCTGAAAACATTGATGATTTAGCAGGCAAATTGATCCAAATGGCTGAATCTCCGGAAGAGTTGACTCAGATGGGGGAACGGGCCCGATCTTATGTGTCGGAAAATTTTAATCGAGATAATATCGCTCAAAAGTTCTACGATGTACTTCGCTCAAACTAATTGATTAACTTCGCTGCAACATTGAATTGCATCGATATGATACCCTTTTCCCCCCCAAGAATTGATGACAAAGTAATCGCGGAAGTAACCGCGGCGCTTCAATCTGGTTGGATTACCACCGGACCCCGAACGAAACTCTTCGAAAAGAAGATTACAGAATACTGCGGTTGCCAAACTACCGTAGCTGTAAATTCTTGGACGATGGGAATGCAAGTTCTTTTGGACTGGTGGGGTATCAAAGAGGGAGATGAGGTGATCATTCCAGCTTATACGTATTGCGCTAGTGCAAATGTGATTGTCCATTCTGGGGCAAAACCGGTAATGGTTGATCTAAACGAGAGTGATTTCAATTTAAACGTAGAGAAAGTTCGCGCGGCAATTACTCCTAGAACGAAGGCTATTATGGCCGTTGATATTTCAGGATTCCCCGCTGATTATGATTTGTTGATGAATCTGGTTAATGAGTCCGAAATAAAAGACCAGTTTCAATCGTCAAATGATCTTCAGAAACAACTCGATCGAATTCTTGTCCTCAGTGATTCAGCGCATAGTTTCGGAGCTGTTATGAATGGAAAACGTTCAGGATCACTTACTGATATTTCTTCTTTTTCATTTCACGCGGTAAAGAATTTGACAACTGCGGAAGGAGGGGCCCTGTGCTTCAATCTTCCGGAAGGGTTCAATCATGATGAAATCTATCGCCAGATGTGCGTGAAGATTTTACACGGTCAAAGCAAAGATGCGCTAGCAAAGACGAAAAAAGGCAACTGGAAATACGATGTCGAAGAACCTGGGTTCAAATGTAACATGACGGACCTTCAAGCGGCTATTGGTTTGATTGAGCTGGAACGCTATGAAGAGAACTTAACACGTCGAAAGGAAATTTTCCATCGATACGCCGATGCTTTTAAGTCGAACGAATGGGCAATCGAACCAGCGTTTGAAACTGAAAACAAAACATCAAGTTACCATCTCTATTTATTACGGATTAAGAACATTTCTGAAGCTCAGCGAGATGCAATAATTCAAGAAATCTTCGAATTTGATGTTTCGGTGAATGTTCACTTCCAGCCTTTGCCTCTTTTAACGGCGTACAAGAAACGTGGATACGCAATGGAGAATTATCCTGAGGCTTATGCGAAGTATTCGAATGAGATTAGTCTTCCTGTCTACTTTGATTTAACGAATGACCAAGTGGATACGGTGATTGATGCGGTTCAAAAATCTGTTCTTAAAGTTCTAGAGTTGAAAATTGCCTAATAAGCACTTTTTTGGTAATAAACGTTTCCAGTAATTGATGGAGTTTTAACATTAATTGTGTCAACGAAATCTGTTAGTTTGTCAAGGACTCTGTTGTCTAATCGATAGACGCAATTATTTCCGATTACTTCATACCCGATTATTCCGTGTTGATGAAGAATTTTACAGTGTCGCGAGATCGTTGGTGGTGAGAGTTGAATCTTGGATTGAAAATCGGTACAACTCAGACATTCATTTTTTGATAGCATTTGTACTATCGAAATGCGTGCAGGATGTCCGAGTGCTTTACAAAGATCCGAGAATAGTAATTGATCTTCTAAATAGAAGTGCTTTTTTGTGGTTCCCATGTTGTTAATAGATTAGGTTACTTTAATTTACGGATAAATGGAAACTGATGCAAGGATTATGTATAATACATTTAGCCATTTAGCAATATTGCTAAATAGATTTTAACTAAACTTAGAACAATGAGAGTACAGATCAAACCGGCACATCAAATTCAACGCATTAATTCTTTGCTGAATCAACTTGATG
>CAJQOB010000073.1 GCA_905479845.1 uncultured Flavobacteriales bacterium | reverse complement strand
ATGCAGTTTGACCGCGGCTACCTGTCTCCTTACTTCGTTAATAACCAGGACAGCATGAGCACTGATATGGAGAATCCGCTGATCCTGATTAACGAAAAAAAGATTTCAAATATCCGCGAACTGCTTCCTGTTCTAGAAGCTGTTGCTAAAGCCGGCCGCCCTCTGCTGATTATTGCTGAAGATATTGAAGGCGAAGCACTTGCAACCCTGGTGGTCAATAACATTCGAGGCATTGTAAAAGTTTGCGCCGTCAAGGCCCCCGGTTTTGGTGATCGACGTAAAGCTATGCTGCAGGATATTGCCATTCTGACAGGCGGGCAGGTGATTTCTGAAGAAGTCGGCCTGAGCCTTGAAACAGCCACTCTCGAACAGCTCGGCAGCGCCAAGCGTATCCAGGTGACGAAAGAAAACACCACCGTTATTGACGGTGAAGGCAGCCATGATGACATCAGCGCTCGCGTTGCGCAGATTCGTACCCAGATCGAAGAAGCAACTTCTGATTACGACAAGGAGAAACTACAAGAGAGACTTGCGAAGCTATCAGGTGGTGTTGCTATTCTTTATATCGGTGCAGCTACTGAAGTTGAAATGAAGGAGAAAAAAGATAGAGTTGATGATGCACTTGCTGCAACAAAAGCTGCTATTGAAGAAGGAATTATACCAGGTGGTGGAGTTGCTTTAATCAGAACATTAGATGCTATTAATAAAGTTGAAGGTGTAAATGAAGACGAAAAAACAGGAATCGAGATTGTAAAAAGAGCAGTTGAAGAACCTTTAAGACAAATTGTAGCAAATGCTGGTGGTGAAGGAGCTGTAATTGTACAGAAAGTTAGAGAAGGGAAAAATGATTTTGGATATAATGCTAGAACTGAAAAATTCGAAGAATTATACAAAGCCGGAGTTATTGATCCTGCTAAAGTAAGTAGAGTTGCTATCGAAAATGCTGCATCAATCGCTTCAATGCTATTGACAACAGAATGTGTGATTGTTGACGAACCTGTTGATGAATCAGCTGGTGCAATGCCGGGCGGAATGCCAGGTGGTATGCCAGGCGGAATGATGTAATCAAAAACCGTTCAAAACTTTTAACTAATCTTTGTCATAAAGGTTTAACTCGATCTGATAGTTTTGAAACAGTTTTAAAGAGCATAAAGGACTGAGCTCTTGTTCGGTCCTTTTTCCGTTTCTATCTTCCCGACTCGATCGGATAGCTAGAACGACTATATATAGAACCCTGACGATCCTTAGGAATGTCAGGGTTTTTTAATGCTCTTTGATTTTGAAGATTGGAATATGAGCTCCCAAAGTAAGGGAATGCCGCTGAACTCCATCGAGCACGTCGCCTGCCACTCGAAAACCGAAACCGTATTTCAAATGAATGCATGGAATTCCAATTCCTATTTCAGGACGGCAATACAAACCTCCACTATCACCTTGGAAATAATACATCGTACTGAAGCTTGCGTTGAAACCAAGAAAGAGAGCAAACATGGCACTCCAAACGGTTACTTTTGGCCCGTAAAACTTTTCAAGAGGATCAAACTCAACCCCCACATTTACACCTCTACCCCAAGCTGTCCATTCAACATCCATGAGACGTGCATATGAAACACTAACGCCAATTACCGGGCTATTGATTAATTGAATTTCAGGGAAAACACCTAGAGAATAACGCAAATGGACCATTCCATGATTCGGCATGTAACGAACTGCAGTATCCAATGAGTCCCTCGTTGGCTCTATCTGAGAATTCCCTATCCAAGGAACAAACATGATGAAAAGAAATGCTAATCCCTTCATACCACCAGAATAAGTAAGAAATTGAAACTGGTTACATCTGAGTAATCATCATATCAACTATGTAGATTCCAGACTCAGTTTTTACGCGAACAATATAATTACCTGATTTCAAATCGCTCGTAGAAATTTTACCAGCCTCCAAATCAACAGGCACATCGACTATTCTTCCAAATACATCAATAACATTAATCGCGCGAATGGTTCCATCAAAAAAGACCTTAGTCTCTCCACCACTTGTTGGATTTGGATATAAAAAAATCGGGTTCGCTTCCAACTCATCCAAAAATGCCGAGTTCACAGTTGTACACGCCGACGTATCTGTACAGTTCGGACTTGGAACAATTACGGCGTAATCACCATTCGCGAAGGTCACATAGGTAGTATTTGTCGCTCCTACAATGATGGAATTATCCGAACAATCGATCCACTGATAACTCTCTGCCCCCGTCCAGTTCGTAGTTAAAGTAGTTTCGTTTTGAGTAATTGTTGCGTCCAAATCCTCAACGCTGATGATTAAAGTAATCGTGCTATCACAACCCCCTACTGTTGTTAGCAATTCAGTATATGTTCCTGACGTAGTGTACGTTTGACCAGATCCAGAAGTATAACTTCCTCCGCAACCAACATCGGTAACAGAGTTCAGAAAGCTGAAATTCAAATCAAGGTTGATGGTGATATTAGAATCACAACCAGCGGCATTAGGGATTACGTCCAAATAACTTCCTGTGGATGTTAAGATTGCTCCACTCGGCGCCGTGTAAGTATCACAGGCAGATTCAGCAATTGTCGAACTCGTCGATTCATCAAGAACAGTAATAGACTGAACACAAGTCGCTGTTAGTCCAGTATCGTCGGTAGTTGTCCAAGTCACGTTCGTCACTCCTGGGAAAAGCGTTACTGGAAGATCATTCACGGTTGAAGCAATCGTACAATTGTCAGTCGCAACCGCCATTCCAATTGAAGGACTGCTTAAGCTACACACTCCAACATCCGTTGGTAAAGTAAGATCTGTTGGGCAAGTAATTGATGGTGGTATTACATCCTCAATGACTACGTAATCAGGAAACACAAGTGTTCTAGAACATCCATCGATATCTGTAATCGCTAAAGACACGTCAAAACTACCCCCTACCGTGTACTCGTATGATGGATTTTGTACGTTCGAACCGTTTCCATCTCCGAAATCCCAAGTCCAGGAGGTAATTGGCGCTCCGAAAATGGTTGAATCCGTGAAATTCACCGAGAGAGGAAAGCAATCTGAAGTGAGAGCATCCCCTCCAAAATTCACATCTGGACCGATTACCTGAACTCCCGCAGGCACAGAGTGCGTACTTGTACAGCCACTCGGTGTGGTAATCGTCATAATTGGCGTATAAATCCCCGGAGTATCATAAACATGCGTGGGACTAGCTTGCGTTGACGTGGCACCGTCTCCAAAATCCCATGACCAAGAATCAACGGTTGATCCAGAAACAGTTGAAGCATCAGAAAAATTAACGGTCAATGGTCCACAACCGAAAGCTGGAGAAATATTGAAATTGGCTGACGCAATATCAACCTCAACCGTATCAGTTGACACAGAGGAACAACCATTTATTGTGTCTGTAACAGTCAATGTAACCACAAAGCTACCAGAAGTTGTATAGTTGTGTACGGGGTTTTGTACGGTTGATGTATTTGCATCCCCAAAATCCCAGAACCAGGTATCTGGTAGAGTTGATTGATCCGTGAAAAAGACCGTATGAGGAATAGCACAACCGATGGAAGGATTCAAAACAAAGCTTGAAACTGGTTGATTTACCGTTACCGTTTTGGTGTCAGAATTCCCCCCTTGTGTATAGGTTAAGACGTATGCTCCTGTTGCAGATGGAGTGAACACACCACTTGGAGAAACATCAGTTCCAGACCAAGTACCACCTGCTGGAGACAAACCAAACAAAGTATACGGCGATTCTAAATGACAAATAGTTTCGTCAGAGCCAGCATTCGTTTGTGAAAATGAGAAGAAAGAAAAAATGACAAATACGACAGAAAATAGTCGTTGGTTAGTTGGAAGTATCATTACTAGCAGAATTTATACCGCAATGTACTAAGAAGCAAACTCTTGACAAAATCGAATTAGCTAATCGCCTCGTGACCGCACTGATTGCAATAAATAGAACCAAATGGATTATCGTGCCCACAGTTTTCGCAAAGATTATCCTCCTTTCCATCTGATTTGTAACGAGCCATTCCAACCGTAATTAATCCTGTCGGCACAGCGATTATTACGTAACCAGTAATCATCATCAGGGAAGCAAGCATTTTTCCTATTTCGGTAGTTGGAACAACATCCCCGTACCCAACGGTAGTGGTAGTCACAATTGCCCAATAAATACTTGCAGGAATGCTATCAAAACCATGTTCCCCTCCCTCTACAACGTACATGACTGTTCCTGTTAGGATCATTATCATGAACACAAAAAAGAAAAACACCATGATTTTATAGTAGGATGCTCGCAAAGAGTGGAACAAAGCCTGTGATTCAGAAGTGAAGCGATTCAATTTAAGGATTCTAAACACCCTCAGAAGCCTCAACGCCCGAATTGCACGTAAAGATGTATATCCACTCAAAAACGGCGTTAAATACGTCGGAATGATGGAAAGTAGATCAATTATACCCCATGTACTCGTCATGTACTTCCAAGGTTTGGGCGCAACTGCAATTCTAAGTAAATATTCAATCGTAAAGAAGATTGTGAACCCCCACTCCGCGTAGTAGAATAGGTTTGGATATTCTGCACTCCAAACCTTCACGCTCTCAATCATTACCATGAGTACCGAAAGAACGATGAGTACCAATAAAATCAGATCAAAATTACGACCAGATTTAGTCGTTGTTCCGAAAATAACCTCATTTATCTTTTTACGCATGTTTTCAGATACGTAGAGTTTTAGATTCGGTTTCAGTTAAGACTCTCTTTCTTAAAACAAAAAGAGGTCATCCTTTCGAATGACCTCTTCCTTATTTTATTGAAAACTATTTATCGTGCAATAACGATCTCCGTAGTCAACACAGATTTCTCAGTAGTTACACGAACCATGTATCGACCATAAGCCAATTGTGATCCATCTACTAATCCTGTTGTAAGATCTGTTGGAAGAACAATAACTCTTCCTAACATATCCACTACATCAATCGCTTCGATATTTCCGTCGTAGCTAAC
>CAJQOB010000072.1 GCA_905479845.1 uncultured Flavobacteriales bacterium | reverse complement strand
CCTCCAGCAGAAGCAACACCTCCATATGATCCACCGGCACCACCACCAGAACCTCCAGCTCCACCGATTACACCAGCTTCATCCTGATTATTTCCACAGTATTGTTTTGAACCAGAACCATTCACTCCGTCAGCTCCTGCCAATCCCATTCCTGGACCCGTTCCATCACTTCCTCCAAAACCACCTTCAACAACAATATTTCCTGAAGTACCAGGATCATTACATGAAGAAAGAGAGCTTTCATGTCCTGTTGCACTAGAGACTACCGTTCCATTAGTTCCTCCGTTTCCACCGACATAACCAGCATAGTTTCCATCAATTGTTCCTTCAATAACAATATGAGTTGCATAAATTTTCAATTCTCCGCATCCATTCGCTTCGTGTGAGGTGACAAAAACGTTAATTCCTGCGGGGACGGTAAATGTTCCGTTAACAACATACGTTCCGCTCATGATCAAATCGCTCGACAGCGTGTAATCGGATGGAATTTGGATAGAATCGCATTGTGCACTCGCTTGAAGCGAAGAAAACGCTAAGGCAACTAATAATAAGATCTTATTCATAACAGTGTAGTTTAATGGATCGATTAATATTCTTTGGTTTCAATAAGTAAATACCATTTAAAGGTCGTGATAATTTATGAATCGCGTTTGACAGTGAAATTGAAAACGATTCGACTAACCTTCCTTCGTAATCAAAGAGTTCGAATTCTTCGAAGTAAAAATCATCCGATTGTTTGATCGATATGGCCCCATCAAAGTAACTTGCTGACAATTCGAAGTCAGAAAATTCCATGACATCATTCGCTAAAAAGCCGCAACTATCATTTTGGAGAACGATTAAATTAAAAGTGTCAGCGATACAATTCTCGGAATCGCTTGCTGTAATTGTTGCATTGGACAAGGCTGAAATTGTAAAAATCGAATCAACTTGACCACCAGGTAACCACGTTGCGCCAATGGCTGCTTCCCAAGATGGCGAGAGTACCACTTGTTCATCAAAACACACCTCAACATCTTGCTGTCCGCCAGCATCTTTCACAATTGTTACATGGTCATAATCAAACCCTTGACCGGTTAGAAACGTCAAATCCAAGCGGTTTTTATCGACGTTGAGAAACAAAGCACCAACTTCAATAAAATAAGATGACATTGCAGGATGAGGCCATTCAGAATCAACACCGCTAATTTTCCCAGCATTCCCGGCAACACAGTAAACCGTTCCATCATGCAGTCCATTTGTGGTTGATTTTTGATAAGGACATTGGTAAGGGTAGTTTCCCGATCCGGGCATCTTAATATTTTGAGAGCCGAATGAATCAGAATCTCCAAGATGATCTCCAATTAAGAAACTTCGTTCGTACGAATGTGAATGACCGTTCAATACCAAATCGACATCAAATGATTCAAGAATCGGTACAATTTGCTCGCGCATTTCAACCAACTCTCCATCCAGAAAATTGTCATTGTCAGAATCGTGAGATCCTTTAGTATATGGAGGATGATGCCAGAAAGCGACAACCCATGGTAAGGTGTTTGCCGTTAGATCACTCACTAACCACTGTGCCATCGGTCCAGAAGCGGATCGGGATTCATCAAAGGAATCGAGCGAGAGGAAATGTACATTTCCTACATTAAACGAATAGTATTTCTCCGTATTACTGGCAACTCCTCCTGACTCACCTTGAGTTGGGAGATTGAATATGTCGTAATACGCTGGATCAGGTGACAGTGGTAAACCGTTGTTATAGTCGTGATTCCCTGGACACGGCCAAATAACAGAATTTTCAATGATCTCATTGTATTTCCCGTCGAAAAATTTGCTCTGGTATTCAGAATCAAATCCACTTTGATAAGCATTGTCTCCTAATAAAATCACCCCATCGTAGTGTTGCTCTCTAGAAGCAATCACTGCATCTTTGACATCCAGTTGCTCCTGATAACCTGTACCGCAATCTCCCAATATGACAAACTCGTAACTACCCTCTTCTCCCTGCATAGGCAAGGTTTCGAAGTATAAATTTGGAGATTGCATGAGCGGATTATTGTAACTACCAACGGAGTAATCGTAGGAAGTTCCTGGTGAAAGCCCAGTTATTTTTAAGGTGTGCTTATTCGTAAACTGTGGAGTTACTATATGATCTGTTAAACCCGTTGATGCCAAACCGTAATCAACCCTTGTATCGGTTGGAATATCCGTAATCCAACGTACAATCACACTGGATTCAGTAGCTTGTTGCAAGTAGGGACCTCGGACAATTTGTGCAGGATTCGATTCATGACCGACCATGAAAAAGTTAAAACTAACATCGGAACTGGATGGCGATTCTTGATGAACTTCCACAGCCACCACATTCTGTCCGCTTTGCAAATAGCTCGCTGAAATGTTTACCGAGTGCCAATCATTTTCATAGGGCCAAATAATGTTATTATCCGCCTCCGTTCCAAAGAAAATCTGCCCTGAAGGCATATTCGAACGCCAAACTTCAACTCCATTTACGTACACTACGGCTCCATCATCACGAAGCATGTTCAATTCGAGGTGAGAAAATTGTTGCGGGTTGGCTACATTGAATTCGTGGCGAAAATAAGTTGTGATGTACTTGTTAGCTGAACTAAACCCATAACTCACCACAGTATTTTCATCCCCCTCTCCATATCCTAACTCAGCATTGCCTGAAGACCAGTTCGAAGCGCTAAAACCGAGATCAGTCCATGGTACATTTCCAACATTTCCTTGATCAAAATAATCCCAAGCCGCTCCTTGCGGAATCAGTAAGACTTGTGCACCTAGAAAACTAGGGACGAATGTCAAGAAAATGAGTAATCTCTTCATCGGTAGCAAAGTAGAACAAATTTAAAGAATTCGAAATGAGCTTTGACAAATTCACAATAATTTTAATCATTCTTAATACTGAGAAAAAATCACGTATCTAATTCCAGAGAAAGAAACTCGTTGACATTTCAATAAAAATGTGAATAAGTCTTCTTTTTGCTTAGATGAAATCGCGCGAAAACGTCGTACATTTGTAGTCGCAGTAAAAACATTATGGTTACAATAAATCCATCAGAAATTCCAGTTCCAAAACTCCATCATTATTTGTTGGGATCAGTTGGACCTAGACCAATCGCATTTGCCTCCACTGTGGATGCAGATGGGAATGATAATTTAGCACCATTTAGTTTTTTCAATGTTTTTAGTGCGAATCCTCCAATAATGGTTTTTTCTCCAGCTAGAAGTGGAAGAACAAATCAAACAAAGGATACCTACAACAATGTGAAGGTTGTTCCTGAAGTTGTAATTAACATTGTGAATTTCGACATCGTTCAACAAATGAGTTTGGCGAGTTCGCCTTTCGCATCAGATGTCAGTGAATTTGAGAAGGCTGGATTTACTGCTTTGGAATCAGAAACCATTCAACCAAAACGCGTTGCTGAATCACCAGTGCAGTTTGAGTGCAAGGTGATCGAAGTAAAAGAACTTGGTGATCAAGGTGGGGCCGGGAACTTAGTGATTTGCGAAGTACAGCGCATTCACTTGAAGGAAGAAATTCTCGATGAAATGGGAATGGTGGATCAACATAAAATTGATCTCGTTTCACGCATGGGTGGAAATTGGTACTGCCGTGCAGATGAAGGCTCAATGTTCGAAATTACGAAACCAATTACTTCAGTTGGAATCGGTTTTGATGGTTTACCCGAAGATGTTCGATCAAGTTCAGTTCTTACAGGAAACAATCTTGGTCAATTGGCAGGAATCGAGGAATTACCAAATGAAACGGATGTGAACGAATACAAATTGATCGAATTGAGTGATCTATTCATCTCTTTGGAAGATGAGCCAAGTAAGTTGGAATTGGAACTTCACAACCGAGCACAAAAATTACTAGAAGAAAATAAACTGGACGAAGCTTGGATGACCTTGCTTGCGTTCAACAATGGATAGCAAAAACAAACACAACAATTAATTATTATGTTCAAATTAACAGGAAGCGTAAAATTGATCAAGGATACTGTGCAAGTAACTGAGAAATTCGCGAAGAGAGAGTTCGTTATCAACGATGCTTCAAGCATGTACCCGCAGGATATTATTTTCCAAGCGGTACAAGACAAATGCTCAATGCTCGATGGAATTAACGAAGGTGAGCAAGTAGAAGTTTCCTTTAACTTACGCGGTCGTGAGTGGACAAGCCCACAAGGAGAAGTGAAATACTTCAACACATTAGATGCATGGAGAATCGAAAAAGTTGGTCAAGGAATGCCACAAGGTGGACCATCAGACATGAACTTGGATGCAGCTCCTGCAACAGCTTCAACTGAAAGCGCAGACGACGACGACCTACCGTTCTAAAACGTATATATTTCGTAATGAGACTCCTACAAGGACTATTTTTAGTACCTGTGGGAGTAATTTTTACGAGATGAAGAAAATACTACTAGTCTTCGCTCTTTTTTTAGTTGGTTCTGCGACCGTTTTTGCGCAGCAGGATATAAAGAAAATTGCGGAGAATTTTAAATTTACTTGGAATGAGCACCGACTCCCAAATAGTTCATTCCTCATTTATCATGGTAAAGAAGAATCTTACTTTTTAGATTCTACTCTTAATCGTGTCCCCGACCATTCTTATTTGGATATTAAAACTGGTGGAAAAGATCACTTCATTGTTCAAGATGAAGAGGGATTTCACGTCCTAAACACCGAACTCGAGCGGGTCACAGAAAAAGCATACGACAAGATTGACTTGAACTTTGGCTCTGAAATTGTCCTGACTTCTGGAGAAAGAGTCAGCTTCTATGCCTGGGATTACGAGAAAAAGAACTACAGCTTTACCGACACGAAAGAACCAACGCCACCTTGGCAAATGGCTCCAGAACGGACGTATAATTCAAAACTTGGAGAAGTAGCTGATTCTCGATTCAAGGCGAAACGAATTGAACGATTGCGCCTAGGCATTGACATGAGCGAAACGCTTACAGTAGGACAAAAAGGAAAGAATGTCTTGGTCAAAAAAGGAGAAACCCTGGTTTACAAAGGTCCAACCAAACCAATGCTGTTTTACGATTTCGCCATTACAGGGACTAAAGGACCCCATTCGGTGTATCATCCAATTTCAAAAAAACCCATTTTGGGAAATTGTGACCAATTCTGGTTTATCGGTTCTTTTCTAGTTGTTTCAGTGAAAGATGATCTTCGTAAACATATCATTTCAAACACTGGTGAAATTATTCTGTCCTCAGCAGGAGAAATTCGTTACTACAATTATGAATACGGAGATCAAGAATACGCATTTTTCTGCGACGGAAGATCCGTTATCAACATGAACGGAGACCTCATCTTTAGGTCTGACGGAGAACTTATTGGCGTTGGTGAACACTGCATTTACGCTGGATATTCAGGTGCACACCTTGGTGATCTTTCTCACTCCATCAAAATGGACTGCTCAAACTTCGAGCGCTACAACACCTTAAGCATAGGTAAAACAGGACGGAACGAGTACCGCGTTTTCAATTCAAAGTCCGTTTTAGTGAACAAGGTCAATGATTACTTTGTTGACAAGAAGGATTCTTTAGTCATTTGTGTTGAAGATTCTAAGACCTTCGTTTGCGATCCAATAAAGGAAACTGTTATTAACATACACCCTATCCAAGTTGAAGGGAGACTGACACAATCTAAATATTGGAAGTATTATGTTCTAAAATCAGACGAAACAGGAAATGAATTAGAGGGTAGATTTGAACCTAAAAAAGGTGTTGTGGTACAAGGGGAATACCTGAAAATTGAATGGCCTGAATCTGGGAATTATCATATCGTCCTTACAAAAGATGGTAGGATCCGCTACCTAGACGGTAATGGTTAAGAGTTGTTCGATTAAACGAATATACCTTTCCTATACATCGATATCTTGTCAACGAAAGTTCTGAAAACTCATTCCTAAAATAGGAACATAAGAATTATTGAATTTGCCGTGAATCTTCAGCAATAAAATGGCACATTCTTTGGTTACATGAAGTTCAGACCTATTAACAGAACTTTAACAGATCAGAGAAAGCACTATGCTTCATTTTTTAAGAGTATTTCTTTCTGCCCTCCTTTTGAGCCTAAGTTCAACTGGTCAAAGTCAAGTGCAAATCTGTTTAGGAGAAGATATGAGCACTTGTGATGAGAACGAAGTAACAATAGAAAATTGCAATTTTACTGATAACGACTTTACGTTTATGGATAATGCTACGGCAATAGCCATGACAGATGATGAATTCAGTGCGGTAGTTCCACTTGGATTCAGTTTTAGTTTTTATGGCAATTCCTATAGCTCATGCGTCGTAAGTTCAAACGGGAGAATTTCATTCGATTTGTCTCGAGCAAACGCCTACTGCGATTGGGACTTAACAAATGCCTCCCCCCTACCATCCACAGCGACAAATGGTTTCTCTAACACGATTATGTTAGCGTACCAAGACCTTGAACCGACAGCAACTGCTGGTCCTTTCGGAAACGTCCAATATCAAACTTTGGGCGCAGCTCCTAATCGAAGATTTATCCTTCTCTATAGAGATGTAACTCATTATGATGGTAACACATGTAATTACATGGCGTTGATCCTAAATGAAGGCGAAAACTCATTCGAAACTCACCTGGGATCAAAGACGGTCAATCCAACCTGGAACAACGGATTAGCCATACAAGGAAGTCAAAACAATTCTGGTACCGTAGCTCATATCACTCCTGGTCGAAATATCACGCAATGGACGGCCAATCAAGAAGGAAAACGTTGGAGCCCA
>CAJQOB010000071.1 GCA_905479845.1 uncultured Flavobacteriales bacterium | reverse complement strand
CTTAACGAACAGCGAAAAGAAATTTTCGGTGGTGTTGAAACACAACTCATCGCCACAGAACACATCACGACCCAACACTCATGTGAAGCACGCGATATGGTGCCAATTGGGGATCGATTCATATTTGGTTACAACGTTCACATCGGCCTAAAAACCGAAACAGTCATCGAAGATGTTTTTAGTATCTACGAGTACAAAGATCGAAGCTTTCAGCCTGGATCGGCAGTACTTCTGAAAGATGAAACCTTCATCAAGGACTTCAAAAATCTCTACAAATATTATAGAGATGCAAGGTTTGCTCAGTTCATCAAGAAAGGTGGATACTTGTACTTTGTCTTTCAGATAGGGAAGAGCATAACGGATATCAAGACCTTCAAATGGTTGATTCAGCCTGATGCAACACTGAAATATGTTGATTCGCGAAGCGAGCACGAGGTACGTCAGCCAGATCAGCACGGATTCGATTGGAAACGTCCAAGCGCGGATGATCACGTGTCTGGATTGCATCCTCATATTTCTATTGAAGATCGCGTTTTTGTAGAAACAGTAGGGGGAGACCTCACGATTAAAATTGAGAACAATACAGAATCTGGATTAGGTATTTATGCCGAGCCAGTGGATCAAAAGGATCAAACTTTAAATGATGCTGATGTTTCTTATGCGATAATTGGGGACATTATTGTCTTGCGCATCATTCCGTATCAGGAAAAGGAAGAGCGTTTCATTATTTACAACGACCGAATCAAGGAGGCACTTCGTGTTGATGCCTTGAAAGAGGCTTGTATTCTGTTGCCAGAAGATCAGGGAATCATTTTCCCTCAAGGATATTATCTACAATCGGGCGAATACAAATTGTTCGATTTTCCTTACGAAGGATTAGGATTCGAAAAGGCAATCCCTTCATCAAATGGAGAAGATTTTCTTTACGTTTTCTATCATCCAGAAGAGGGTGGCTATACCTTGTTGATTTACAATATCATTGAGCAGCAACTCGGTTCACCGATTCACTGTTCGGGTTATTCGATTTTCGATAATGGTGAAATGTGCCTGTTCCGATCGGAAGCTGTTGCTAAAAAGCATCACAGCATTCAGATTTGGGAAACGCCATTTACACATGCGGATAAAATTCAGAGTACCAATCAAGATGCTTACTTGTTCAAAGTAGGAAACAAGGAAGTTGTTACTGCCATGGCAGAATGCCGTTCAATCCTCAAATTGATTGAACGCGAAGAAGCCTACGGAACACTCTATGTCGATCTGTCGAAAATGGCACGCGTAACATTGGATGCGTACCATTGGATTTCACATGCAGAAGCAAGTGAATTGTCAGCTCCTTTGGAGCAGATTGAATCCACTGCGAAGTCTGCTATTGCTGAGTTTGATAAGGTATTGAGCCTGAAGAAAACAGCAGAAGCGGATATTGATGCTTTGGATAAGAAATTGGACGTTGTTCGACAATCTGCGAAGTCAGCTGCTTACTCTGATGTCCAACATTTTGTAGATACCCTAACAAGTCTGCGTAGCTTGCGTGGAGAGTTGATCTCCGCTAAAGAAACACGTTACATTGATTTGGCTCGAATTGATGCAATGGAGGCGGTTGTACTTGAATTGCAGGAACAATATTCCAAAGCTTGTGTTGACTTCTTGTTAACAGATGATGCTCTAAAGCCTTATGAGGAAAAAGTAGGCCAGATTGAAATCAAACTGAAGGAAATCACCAAGGTGATCGAAGCGGATGATCTTGATGTGGAAATCGCAAAAGTTTCTGGAGAGCTTGAGTTGATGATTGAAATCGTGAATTCACTGGATATTAAGGACAGTACGGTTACAACGAAGATCATTGATAACATCACGGATATCTTCTATCGTTTCAATCGAATCATAGCAGATTTAAAGAAGAAGCGCAAAAACATTTTTGGTGCTGAAGCGGAAAGCGAGTTCAATAGCCAATTGAAATTGATTCAGCAGGGTGCTTCGAATTACATCAACCTTGGTGATACACCCGATAAGAGTGAAGATTACTTGAATCGAATGATCATCCAATTGGAAGATCTGGAAGGGAAATTCTCCGACTTTCCTGAGTTCGGAGTTCAAATCGCGGATGTTCGTGAGGAAATTTCGAATGCGTTCGAATCGCACAAACTTTCCTTGATTGAAGAGCGAAATAACAAAGCGGTTGCCATTCAGCGATCAGCGGAGCGAATCATTCAAGGGATCACCAATCGCTTGAAGCAATACAAAACGGTTGACGAAATTAACGCATACATTGCTTCAGATGCCTTAGTTCAGAAGGTTAGAGATAATATTGAGAAACTGGTCGCTATAGACGATTCTGTTAAAGCGGATGAATTGAAAAGTCAGTTGAAATCGGCGCGTGAAAATGCCTTACGCCATCTCAGAGATAAAGAAGAACTGTTCGCGGAAGGGGAGGATGTGATCAAATTAGGAGCGCATCATTTCTCTGTAAACACGAAGAAACTTGATGTTACGATGGTTCAGCGCGGAGATGAAATGAATTATCATCTCACAGGAACGAATTTCTTCGAGCCTATTAGCGACGAAGCTTTCCTCGAAACAAAACCATTTTGGGATCAACAAATTGTCTCAGAAAGCAAGACGATTTACAGGGCGGAGTATTTAGCCTATATCATTTTTCACGCACTTAGTGAGAACAAATCCTGTCAATTTGGCGAGAATGAACTCACCTTGGATGAGGTATTGACGAAAACACAAGATGAATTGAGGCAACTCGTTCAGCAATTTATGAATGACCGTTACGATGAACGTTACATCAAAGGAATTCATGACGTTGATGCTGCGACAATATTGTCAGCTTTACTTGCTATGCAGCAGGAGGTTGATTTACTGGTGTTCTCTCCATCATTGAGAGCGGAAGCACGCTTTTTCTGGAATTTTGAATTTAGTGATGAGGAGCGTTCAGCCTGGAAGAAACGTCTCAAGGCATACGGGTTGATGCGATCAGTTTTCGATAGTTCCGATGTTCCGAGCGACATTCGTTTTGAACTGGAAGAGTTGATCTTTAATCGAACACAAAGCAATAATGCGGGAGTTGTAGCAGAATATCTTTACTTGGAATTGGGTGATAACGATTACTTCGTAGTTAGCCCAGAAGCTAATGAACTCACGCTACGATTCAAGAAATGGTTGAAGACAACCAAATTCGAAAAGCGCCTAAACGATTCGATAAAGGAATTGTCGGACTCGTCCAGATATCAACTTGAGTTGTTGCAGGAATGGTTGCGTCGATTCATAGTCTTAGAAGAGGCGAGTGATCTGACGGTAGCCCTTCAAGAAAGCGCTGTTTCCTTGTTGGTGAATGATACGAAGAAGGAGAAATTGATTGATGTCAAAGTCAACATTCAATTGAATGAAATGGCGGGTGAACACACTCGTTTGAACAATGGCTTGCTGGAAATTGATTATCACAATTGGAAAAATCAACTCGATCATTATCACAATGTCGAAGTTCCTAGTTATAGAGGATACGTTGAGTTGAAACATGCTCAGGTAGAATCTTTCAAAGAGGAAATGAAGTTGGAGTCGTTCAATCCTAAAGTGATGACTTCTTTCGTTCGGAATCAATTGATTGACAAGGTGTATCTGCCTTTGATTGGTAATAACATGGCCAAGCAAATAGGTGTTGTCGGTAATGACAAGCGTACCGATTTGATGGGGATGCTTTTACTGATTTCCCCTCCAGGGTATGGTAAAACAACCTTGATGGAGTACATCTCCCAACGAATCGGGTTGATCTTTGTTAAAATCAATGGACCTGCTCTTGGACATGAGGTTACATCTGTTGATCCTATGAGTGCACCAAACTCCGCCGCAAAAGAGGAGTTGAATCGCTTGAATTTGGCCTTTGAAATGGGGGATAACATCATGATTTATTTGGATGATATTCAGCACTGTAACTCTGAGTTTTTGCAGAAGTTTATTTCCTTGTGTGATGGTCAGAGAAAGATTGAAGGAGTGTACAAAGGAAAAAACAAAACCTACGACTTCAGAGGGCGAAAAGTGATGGTTGTCATGGCTGGAAACCCATACACGGAAAGTGGAGAACGATTCCAAATTCCAGATATGTTGGCAAATAGATCGGATATTTACAACCTCGGAGATGTTATCGGAGGGAAGAAGGACGTATTCGAATTGAGTTACATTGAAAACTGCTTGACTTCAAACTCTATCTTATCACAGCTGAATAATAAATCCTTCAAGGATGTTCGAACATTGATCAAAGTAGCGATGGATGGGCCGCAAGAAAGTTTGGATTTAGAAGCGAATCACAGTTCTGAAGAAATCGAAGACTACGTGAATCTATTGAAGCGTGTATTGACCATTCGAGATATTGTGTTTAAGGTGAACATGGAGTACATTCACTCTGCTTCGATGGAAGATGAATACCGAACAGCTCCATCATTCAAGTTACAGGGATCATACCGAGACATGAACAAAATTGTCGAGAAGCTGGTTCCAGTAATGAATGATGAGGAATTGGACACCTTGATTATTTCTCATTACGAGAATGAGGCTCAGACATTGACCTCTGCCGCTGAATCGAGTTTACTTCGTTTTAAGGAAATCTTTGGGTCAATTACACCTGAAGAGCAGGAGCGCTGGAAAGTGATCAAGGAAACCTTTGTTAAGAACAACAAGAATAAGGGTGGTTCGAATAATGTACAGTTCATTATCGATGAGATGCAAGGGATTGCAAAATCGTTGAAAGGGATTGATCATACTATTTCTGGAAGGACAAGCGGATAAATTCAATTATTCGCCTCGATGTATAGAGGAAGTGACATCTTATAAACAGTTGACCCAGCAATGGAGCTCAAAAGGAAGAATACTTCGTATTAATTAAAATAATTCATGACAAGAAACACAAACAGAGAGGAAGCTTTGCGAATTGCAGCTGAAAGAATGCGGCAGAAAAAGGAACAAGAAGAGCGAGAGGATAAAGAGTTCTATCAACGAATTACTTCGGGTAAGCCATGGCTCATCTTTAAGGCAGTTGTTACCTTCTGTTCTTTGATTGCAGTATTTGCCACGATCGATCATTTCGTTGATGGCCCAACCAAGAAGCTAACAGAAGAGGATTGGAAAATTGATGGTAATTGGGAATGGACTTGGCACAAAATAGTGGACGTTGAAGGTTGTTTGTTCGCCCCACAATTTGCTGATTGGAGTGATCGAGTGGAAAATAGTCTTGAAATTACCTATTCTCCTATTTTTCGAACGGGCAAGAAGTTGTGTTATGATATTCAGGTCAGTGAATCCACAACAAGAAGGCACGAAGAGATAAGATGGAGATCTATCTTTACATGGTTTCCAGCATTTCAACTCTTTCTATTGATTCCTCTGCTAACTTTCATTTTTAAGCGGCAAAAACCTTGGTTTAATTTCGCACGAATTCTATCCTTATACTTTGTGTTTCCTGGAACACTATTGGTGATATACTTCACGTTACTTTGATTATTTGCATGAATAGTCTCGATGAAAATATACCAGATAAGAGAGAATAATTTATATTACTAGAATGATGTTAAAACGAACTCTGATTTTTCTGTTCTTGGCTTTTGGCTTGAATGTACAAGCAGATCAACAAGCAATTTTGAGTAAAGCAGAAGCTGAAAAGACAGTTGCTTTTTTGGAAGACCATGTTGAGATTATATTGTACTGCGGCTGCTGCTCAAACGACACGTATACTAAATTGGCCCTTACTAAAGTTTCATATGAGTGTGAGTCGTCCAATTGGTGCAGGGTCAGAGTTCAAGGAGTTGATGTAGAAACACAGTCAGAACTTAGTAAAACAATCGATTTGGCTTATGCTTGGGTTAATATCGATGGTGTTGCCAAGAATTTAGCGTGGGAAGTTGGATTGAATGCCGATCCCTGTACACCTAATTTTGACTGGGAAACGTTTGAATCGATACGCGAAGTCTCTGAGGATGTATTCGATAAAAATGATGCCGAGGCATTTCAGTTAAGCTTTAAAAAGCTGAAGAAATTACTAGAGTCGGAAACAGGATTTACACTTGAAACGTTTGAGTCGAACAAACAGTTTGTCGTTGAGGAGGTTACATTGACTTCTAAACCTACAATGAATTCGGTTGTTGTCTCTCAAATTGGTGGAGATTTTGAACATCGATATACAATTCAACAAAATAGAGGCTCTAACTAAGACCGAAGAGGGGATTGAGTTCGACACATTGAAAGATGGAGTTGTTATGACCGAAGAGTTCGAAAATTCAGGAGTTAAATTTAGAGCGTTTTACTTGATATGTACAATTCCAATCCCAAATGTGAATGCTTAGCATCTGAGTAATTTTGGAGTTTTAGTTAAAACCCATTTCTCTATGACTAAGTGATTTCCTTCATTACTTAATCTGTACAGGCTTCTTACTATCATCTATCGCTACGAAAGTAAACTCTCCGCTCACAGCTTTCTCTCTGTCGTACGAATACATCTGCTCAATGAATATATCCACACGTATTTTTAAGCTCGTATTTCCTAAGTAGGTTACCCTTCCGAACAATTCAATAATTGTACCTGCAGGTATGGGGCGTTTAAAATCAATACGATCACTACTTACCGTTACCATTCTCTGCCTACTAAATCGTGTAGCAGTAATAAAGGCTACTTCATCCATAAGTTGCATCGCAGTTCCTCCAAAAAGTGTATCATAGTGATTTGTTGTATTTGGAAAAACGGCTTTAAATATGCGTGTTTCTGATTGCTTTATTCGCTCTTCTTTCATCATATTGTTTCTCTTTCTAGTGCTAAAAAATGACTTGTTTCTCCTTTATTCGTTCGTAAAGGATAGACAGTTAGTTCACATGTATATTCTTCTCCGTTTTTTCGGTAGTTAATAATCGACTCCTTGAATGGTTTGTTCGATTTGATGTGCTTGCGGATTCGTTTGCGAGTTGTGGGGGATGTATTTTCTCCCTGAAGAAACCGTGGGGTTTTTCCAATTGCATACTTGGTAGAATACCCAGTCATTTCGAAGAAATCTGCATTTACCCATTCAATTACAGAATTCATGTCGGTAATTACCAAACTTTCATAATCCGAAGTTAGGAGTGTAGTAGGGGCATCCTGCCAATTATGAGTTAATGACAATGATTTCAAGGCTTCACTATCTTTCGATGTCTTTATCTTTCGAACTGTTTGCCAATAACCTTGAGTAAAATATTCCCATGAAAGTAGCGGACTTGAAACTTTGTTGGTCGGCGTAATTGTATGCTTGATTTTCTCGTACTCCTCTTTTGAAAGAGCGTTTAGATAAATGTCGAGCCCCATTAGTTGCTTCGCACTTCTCTTTGATGAATGTTTTCTCTTTTCCATTTGTCTTAACTATTGAATATAATTCGTTCAAGAGCTCTTTTGTAAACTTCGTAATGCAATCAAGAAAAATGAGAAAGGGTAGTAGGTTAAAATAGCTGTTACAAGAGCTAAAAAGCAATTGCACGAGATGTACCAAACCTGACCTTAACTTCAATCCACGAAAGCATTGTCAATTCGGAATAGGCAGGTCTCCTGGCTTGTAACAGTGTTTACCATCCTTCCCGTTTTAACAGTGGACATTTTTGGCAACACCTGATTGTTACTTACAGTTGCGGGACAGCTTGTGATTCGACACAATTCCCTTTTAATTTACAATTAAGTAAAACCTCTCCGGTTGATGAAATAAATGAAAGAACTTCTTCAAGGCAAATTTAAGTTTTTTTGTTTGCTGTCGCGCAATCGTGTTCCTAATCCATGTATCGACGCATTATTCCCATTTTCACTCCAAACCGTGGCATTTCCACCTGAATATTCCTATCTTTGACCTCCCAAAATGAATACCAATGTTTGAAAATTTATCCGAGAAGTTTGACAGAGCCTTTAAAGTCCTCAAAGGACAAGGACAAATCTCTGAAATCAATGTTGCTGAAACGCTTAAAGAAGTGCGTCGTGCTTTATTGGACGCCGATGTTAACTTCAAGACAGCAAAGGAATTTACGAACACTGTAAAAGAGAAAGCTCTCGGACGTGATGTTTTGACATCTGTTTCGCCGGGACAATTAATGGTGAAAATTTGCCATGAAGAGTTGGTGAATTTGATGGGGTCGGAGCAAGTAGATATCGATATCAAGGGGAATCCTGGAATTATCTTGATGTCTGGTTTGCAAGGTTCAGGTAAAACGACTTTTTCTGGGAAACTTGGTAATTACCTCAAGACGAAAAAAGGGAAGAATCCTTTATTGGTTGCATGTGATGTTTACCGTCCAGCAGCCATTGATCAATTGCACGTTTTGGGAGAGCAATTGGATATCGAGGTATATTCAAATAAAGAAGAAAAGAATCCAGTAAAAATTGCTCAAGCTGCCATTCAGCATGCGAAAGCAAAAGGATTCAACGTTGTTATTGTCGATACAGCTGGTCGTTTGGCCGTTGATGAGCAAATGATGGCGGAAATCGAAGAGGTAAAACGAACGATTCAACCAACTGAGACTTTATTCGTCGTGGATTCCATGACTGGTCAGGATGCTGTAAACACAGCGAAAACCTTCGATGAGCGCATCAATTTTGACGGAGTAATCCTTACGAAGTTGGATGGTGATACACGAGGTGGAGCTGCCCTTTCAATTAAATCGGTTGTTAACAAGCCAATCAAGTTTGTTGGTACAGGTGAGAAAATGGATGCACTTGATGTGTTCTACCCATCACGTATGGCTGACCGTATCCTCGGAATGGGGGATGTTGTCTCTCTTGTTGAACGCGCCCAAGAGCAATTTGACGAGGAAGAAGCAAGAAAACTTCAGAAGAAAATTCAGAAGAATCAATTTGATTTCAATGATTTCCTAGGTCAACTTCAGCAAGTGAAGAAGATGGGTAACGTGAAAGACCTCATGGGAATGCTTCCTGGAATGGGGAAAGCAATGAAAGATGTTGACATCAAGGATGACGCATTCAAACACATCGAAGCGATTATCCAATCAATGACACCACATGAACGGGCGAATCCTCATACAATTAATGGTTCGCGAAAGACGCGTATCGCTAAAGGTAGTGGACGTAGTATGCAGGAAGTGAATAAGCTGATGAAGCAATTCGGCGACACAAAAAAGATGATGAAAATGATGTCTAATCCTAAAAACATGCGTCAGATGATGAGCCAGTTTAAAGGAATGGGTGGACCAGGAATGTAGTTCATAGGCATCTTTAAAGTTTTTTTCTAAAAATATTGATGTTCAAGGCTGTTTCGTTCACTCGCAAGGTGAAGGTGGTAATCTAATATTGGGAACTAGTCTGTTTTTGAGATTATTTCTTAAATTGACATAAACCTTCTACATGAAGCCTTTTAGAATTGTCGTAGCAGAAGATGACAAGTGGTACTCAGATTTCTTGAGTTATCAACTGGACCTAATTCCCGAGTATCAAGTTGAAATTGTCAGATCTGGGGAAGAATTAAGAAAATGTTTGTTTACCCTTCCAGATATTATTACACTGGATTATAATTTACCTGATTCGGACGGTCTATCGCTGTTAAAATTGATAAAGGAGGAATCTCCCGATACTGATGTTCTAATTATTTCTGGGCAAGAGGATCTTGGAATAGCCGTTGAGTTATTCAGGGAAGGTGCTTATGATTACATTATTAAGGATGTAGAGACCAAAGAACGACTCTGGCATATAGTTGGGAAAATTAAAGAACAACGATTGCTAAAAGGGAAGGTTGAAGAACTACAAAGTGAAGTAAAGAAAAAGTATCGTTTTGAGAAATTTTTGATCGGTAAGAGCCCCATTTTTACGCGTCTATTTAGACTTTTAGAAAAAGCAGCAAGCTCCTCCATTAATGTCTCGATATCCGGAGAAACAGGAACAGGGAAGGAAGTTGTGGCAAAAGCAATTCATTACAACTCAGGTGAAAGTAAAAACAAGTTTGTTGCTGTTAATATCTCCGCAATTCCACAGGGATTGATTGAAAGTGAACTATTCGGACATGAGAAGGGGGCTTTTACAGGAGCCTCAAATAGACGGATAGGAAAGTTCGAAGAGGCGAATGGAGGTACTTTATTTATCGACGAAGTAGGTGAGTTAGACTTGAGTAGTCAGGTCAAATTGCTGCGAGTACTCCAAGAGCGAGAAATACAAAGAGTTGGTGGGAATAAGACTATATCTGTCAGTTGTAGAATAATTTGTGCTACACACAAGGACTTGAAGGTTGAGGTAGAGAAAGGAAACTTCCGACAGGACTTGTTCTACAGACTAGTAGGTTTACCCATTAACATTCCGTCCTTGAGAGAGCGTAAGGAAGATATTCTCATTTTGTCCAAGCATTT
>CAJQOB010000070.1 GCA_905479845.1 uncultured Flavobacteriales bacterium | reverse complement strand
CCTGAGACGACCGCACTTTATCAATTAACTGAGAGGTATGAAGCCGGAGAACGTGAACGCGAATTTTTGGCGGAATATGTTATTGAATTGTTGAACAGTGATGGAGATGTTGATCCTGTTTTAGCTGAGTTTCTCGAAAAGTATCCAGAACCAGATTTAAAGGATGAAAATGAATTTCTCGTTTTCTGTATTGGTGTAACAGATGTTGATCATGTTTCGATGAAATCCTTTTTGAGTGATTTATCGAACCTCGAAGAACTTCACGGAGAGTTTGTACTAACGAAACTCAACATGACCTTTTTGGGAATCGTAAACGAAGCGGTGGAATCCGAAGATGCATCGGTTATAGAGGCTGATGTCGAAAAAGTATACCCTTTTTACGCTGAGTTTGAAGATCCAGAAGCGCTTGTCGAAAAGGAAGAGTTAATCCGTATGATGGAGGAAATGTATGAAGAAGGAGTAAGCGAGTAGGTCTTACAACTTGACTACTTTCTGAATCATTGGTTCTTCATCATCCAGTCGAATGACTACGAAATACACTCCGTTGGTTAATTCATGAATTGGAATATCAGTGGAATGGTGCTCCTTGCTTAATTGAAAATTTTGGAGGATACTCTTGCCATCACTTGATAGTATATCGACAAGCCCTTTGTTTTCGAAATCAATCCATAACTGTTCAGGACCTCCTACGAGATCAGATTCTACAAATCCGTATGAAATCGTAATGTGATCTGTGGCCGGGTTTGGATATACTTGAACACCATCATAAAATACGAGTTCCTCAAGAGGGATTTTTTCTTGAGCAGTTCCACTGAATTGAAACATAAATAAAGTAAACAGAACAAGGTATTTGATACTCATATTGGGTGATTTGGAATTACGACCATCAAATTACGCCGTTTCTGAAGAATATCCAAAAAAGCGAACATAACCGTGAAATCAGTATGCTCGCTTTCCAATCGAACTTCTCATTAGTCCGAATATTCAAGGATCTTCTCCAGTAATTCATCTATTACGGATATAATAACTGATACCTGTGGATCTGAATGATTGGCGTTAAGTTCAAATTTGTATTGGGCTTCGAATAACTGTTGGAATAATCGCTCCGTTGCGTCATAATGGCTCTGTTCAGTTGCTGTCTTTATATTTTCTTGTTTTTAGGCAGATGAGATAACGCAGAGTTCATTCATGCAAGACCTACGCAGCAGTTTATATAGTCTTGTCAGGAATGAAAAATGAGGAATAAATTGGCCGACCAGTTCAAGAAAATATAAAGACAGCATTGAACGGCCTGCAGAAAGCAAATGATCCATCAAAGGGTATCCACAGTCCGTCGCCTTACTTCATGCGTAAATTACTTCTTCATTGAACCAGCTTCGTTTGTCCAGACAAAGTATAAACCATAATCGACTTGCATCAAATTATTGAAATCGACGTACACAACGCAAGCTCCATACTTGCAACGTTCAGAGAGAAAATCCTGGGCCTCTGAAGCTTCCAGTAATTGCTTTAGGTACTTCCGAGCCTTGATACTTTCAAACTTGAATCCAAGAACAAACAATAATGACCCGAAACCAAACATCAATAATGGGGCAAACACAAAGTCATCATTAGATGCCCTAAAGTTAGATGCAATGGTTATGATGCAAGTCGCAATAACTCCCGCAAACCAGATCGCTCCAATTAATAGAGCGATTGGGTTCAGCTTTAGTTTTAAGTTCAACGTGATTCCGAATCTCAGGTAGTCAAATTCTCCACTTATCTCTGGGAGGAAACTATTGCGATAGCCTATGATACGATGGATATTGAAACCATTTTCGTGCAAAGACCCTTCGAAATACTTGCTTGATGAACTTTTTCCTGTAAACCAATTCCGACTGGCGCGTCCTGGTTCAATATTGTTGGCAAGACGTTTTAATAGTTCATCCTTTGGAAGTGAGGTCTCCAACTTCAATTTCTCATATGGAATGATTTTGTAAATGGTTCTCATTCTTACAAATATTTACTCGCTTCTCTCAACGCCAAACCTTTCAATCCAGCAGTTTTTAGATAAGTTTTAACCTGCTCAGGATCAAATTTCGAATGCTGACGCAACAAGCTCCAACCAATTGCTTTTTGAATGAAAAATTCTTGATTCGATTTGAATTCTTCAATTAGGCCTATCAGCAATTCAAAGTCCAGTTTTTCCTTGTGTTTCAATTGAAAAATCAAGCAGGTACGATTCAACCACATATTGTCGCTCTTTCTCCAACGACCAATTACAGGTTCAATTTGTTCGGGGAATTTCAGGAAGTATTTTCCAACGTAATTCGAAGCAATTAAATCCACAGAGTCCCACCAAGACTTCGTTGTGATGATTTCCTCCAAAAGTTTGTCATCCTCAATGTTGATCAATTTTGCAGGCGTTTTCTTAAGGTAATCAATCGCGACGTACTGATACTCTCGCTGATCTTGTGCCCATAAATTGTACGATAGATCCCAATGATTGATATTCGCCTCCTTTACCTGTTTGAACCAAACTTTCTGAATTTCATTGCGAATAGGCGTTTTGATTCCGTAGCACTTGAATTGATTTTTGAGGTATTTTACCATGTTCACCGCCTTGGATGGGTTCGCATGTTTTTTCATCTCACCGTGAAGTAAGTCCATCAATTGAGTGATAGAGGAATCTGCCATTTCTATTCTTTCGATAAACTATTTATTCGGTTTACTCAGTCTTTTTTGCTCGCTTAGCACGGTCTATTTTAGAAGCAACTCGTAGCAAAAATACGGGTGCTCCTTCTTGTATTTCAAATAAACTGGCCCGAGATCAGTATATCCTCGATTGGTGTAGAATCGTTGATTTCTAGGGTTTTGACTAAAGGTATCCAATCGAATTGAATCGTATTGCTGTTCACGCGCGAAATTTTCGGCGAAATCCATGATCTTTCTTGCAATCCCTTTTCCTTGATGAACAGGGTCAACTGCGAGACGATGCACAACAAGGTTTCTGTCGCTTTCTGTTGTAGACCAATTAATTTCTCCGTATTCCTCGTCTTGTGTTTCATTCAACACAACTATTCCGAGAAGGATATCGCCCTCTCGGAAAGTAAATAAGGTCTCTGTTTTTAAATCACGTTCAATGCTCGAATAATCGGGATAATTTTCATCCCACTGATCAATTCCATTCTCACGCATGTGTTTACCACAACGCTGAGTGAGCGCAATAATCGCATCAATTTCATGAGGAAGGCCGCGCGAAATCATCTTACTTAATTACGTCAAGTTCTTTTCCAACCTTGATGAATGCCGCTATCGCTTTGTCTAAATCTGCTTTTGTGTGTGCCGCTGAAATCTGTGTACGAATTCGAGCCGCTCCTTTTCCAACTACAGGGTAGAAGAAACCAATGGCATAAACACCTTCTTGCAACAATAAATCTGCGAATTTTTGAGACAGCGCTGCATCGTAGAGCATGATTGGAACAATCGGTGAGTTCCCAGGTTTGATATCAAATCCAGCTTCGATGATCGCATCTTTGAAATACTTCGTGTTTTCTTCCAATCGATCGCGCAACTCAGTTGATTCGCTCAAGATATCGAATACCTTGTTTGCTGCTCCAACGATGGAAGGAGCCAATGAGTTTGAGAATAAATATGGTCGCGACTTTTGACGCAACATGTCGATAATTTCTTTCTTACCAGTTGTGTATCCTCCCATGGCTCCACCAAGTGCTTTACCCAGTGTTCCAGTGATGATATCAACTTTATCAGATACTCCACAGTATTCTGGAACACCACGACCTGTTTTACCAATAAATCCAGCAGAGTGACATTCATCCGTCATTACAAGAGCATCGTACTTATCAGCAAGGGCACAGATTTCATCCATTTTGGCAATATCACCATCCATAGAGAAAACACCATCGGTAACAATAATACGGAAGCGTTGATCTTGAGCCGCTTTCAATTGCTCTTCCAAATCAGCCATATCTGAATGCTTGAAGCGGTAACGTTGTGCTTTACACAAACGAACTCCATCAATAATTGAGGCGTGGTTCAACTCATCAGAAATAATGGCATCTTCAGCTGTAAAAAGTGGTTCAAAAACTCCTCCGTTGGCATCAAAGGCTGCAGCATATAAAATTGTGTCTTCCGTTCCGTAGAACTTGGCAATTTTAGCCTCCAACTCTTTGTGAATGTCTTGTGTTCCACAAATGAAACGAACCGATGACATACCAAATCCATGAGTGTCAAGCGTTTCTTTTGCCGCTTGAATTACATCTGGATGAGATGATAATCCAAGGTAGTTGTTTGCACACATGATGACAACATCTTCTCCCGTACTTACATGCACATTCGCCCCTTGTGGAGTTGTGATGATGCGCTCGCGTTTATACAATCCTGCTTCGTCAATTGCCTTCAGCTCAGACTGAAGATGGTCTTTCATTTTTCCGTACATAACCCACTTTTTTAGTTGGGCTAAAAGTATAAAGAAATAATCATTTTCAACTGGAGTAAGTTCGTTCGTTTTAGATGTATTTGGTGTTTAATCTGACCGGTTCTAAATGAGTTTGCCTTGGGTTTTCTGTTGAATTTTTAAGCATTAATGGTGAGAGTGATATAAATAAACGACTAAAATCGGTAATTAGGATTCCAAGAAACGAACTCTTGAAAAAGCTTCTAAAAAACGGATTTAGCTGACGTATAATTAAACCTTTTCCTGAATATAGATATTTATGATTAGTTAAAGATTATCAGTGATTTACAGTTTGAAATGGAGCGTTTAGAAGATGTTTTTTAGAGTGTTATTTTTTACCGTGAAAAGTGGTGCAAAATTGAACTTTATCGTGTTCAAATGTGATATTTAACAAAAAAAAAGGTTCCTACCTCAGAATTGAATTTTGCTAAATTTTGTTAATATTCGCACTTACTCCCTTGTACGCTACGGCGTTTTTTTAACTTTTTTAAACCAAATTAAATGCAAAAAACAAGATTCAAATTGTTTTTCTCTACTGCATTTCTTTTGTTTTGTGGGACCACCTATTCACAGGTCAACATTACGGGGAATGTAACGGACGAATCAACAAGCGAACCTATCCCTAATGTGAAAGTTCGGGTTAAAGGTTCCAGTCAAGGAGTGTACTCCGATTTCGAAGGAGCCTACGCTATTTCAGCTCAAGGTACTGACTCATTAGTTTTCTCTTCACTTGAGTACGGAGTGAAAACTATCGGAGTAGATGGTAGAGCTACAATCAATGTTAATTTAACGCCACTCGTGCAACAAGTTGATGGTGTTGTAGTGACTGCTTTAGGTATCAAAAGAGATGAAAAAGCACTTGGTTATGCAGTAACGACAATCAGCGGGGATGATATTCGCAAAACGAATCAGACGAATATTGCCAATAGTTTGAATGGTGTTGTTGCTGGAGCGAATGTAACAAACTCATCGGGTACTGCCGGAGCAGGATCCAGAGTTGTCCTTCGTGGTTATGCCTCGTTAACGGGAAATAACGAAGCACTCTACGTGATTGACGGTGTTAAAGTGAACAACGACACGTATGGTCTCGGTGGTGAGAATGCAACAGAATCTGTTAGTAATTCGAACCGTGGTATCGATATAATCCAGAAGATATTGAGTCAATGTCTGTGCTTAAAGGTGGGGCTGCAACAGCTCTTTATGGAATTGATGGAGCTAATGGTGTAATTCTGATCACGACTAAAAAAGGACGTGCTATGGAAAAAGGATCTGTTTATGCAAATGCAGGTTCGTCAATCACTGTTTCTCAGGTGAACAAATTGCCAGAGCTTCAAAGCAAATATGCTCAGGGAACAGCCTGGTATAGCGCCGATGGATTTACTCCAGAATATTACGATCCTTCATCGGGTTGGTTGACAAGTTGGGGACCATCAGTTGATGAATTAACTTATGATAGTAGTGTTGATAATCCTTATGATCAGAACGGTGCTGTTATCCTAAAGCCAAATGCTTCGGACCCATCCATCAATACATATGATAACCTAGGAGATTTTTTCCGCACAGGAATTACTGCGAAAAACAATTTCACTGTAGGTGGAGGTAATAAAATGGCTACTTATCGTTTGTCAGTATCGGATGTTCGTGAATCGGGAATTGTACCATTGAACACATTCAAAAGAACAAATGTGAATTTTGCTTCTGGAATGAATTTCTTTGACGATAAACTCGCATTAAACACTTCGATTAGTTACATCAATTCAGGTGGTCGCAGAATTCAGCAAGGATCAAACCTTTCGGGTATTATGCTCGGATTGTTGAGAACTCCTGTTTCATTTGATAATTCAAATGGTTTCGATAAGCCATGGGAGAACACTGAGGCATATACGTTTGAAGATGGTTCACAAAGAAACTACCGTGGAGGTGGAGGTTATGACAACCCATTCTGGTCTGTTGCTAACAACCCTTTCAACGATAACGTAAATCGTATTATTGGAAATATTCAAGCGAGTTACGAATTCTCTAAATGGGCCACTCTGGGTGTTAACTTAGGGATGGATAATTTTGGAGATAGAAGAAGACAAAGCTATGCTATTGGTTCAAGAGCTTTTCCAAATGGAAAAATAGTTGAGCAATTTGTCAATGTATCACAAACAGATGCATATTTAACGCTAACAGGAGGTGATTACTTGAACGATGAGAAGACGGTTGACCTTCGATATACAGTTGGAATAAATGCCTTTTCATATTCAGCAGACAATTTATACACAGTTGGAAACGGATTCGGATTTAGTGGGTTTGATAATCTAGCAAATGCGAGCACAATTAATTCTACAAGAGAATTAAATAGATATAAATCACTCTCTGCTTTTGCGAGTGTTGATTTAGGATATCGCTCAATGTTATACTTAACATTAACAGGTAGACAAGATTACGACTCTCGATTCATTGTTCCTGGGCAGGATTTTAACGCAGGGGATATCGGCTTCGGTTACCCATCTGTTTCTACGAGTTTCATCTTTTCTGAGTTAATCAACAAGGATAAGAAGAACAAAAAAATGGATATTGCCAAGTTGCGCCTGTCATGGGCTCAAGTAGCGAAAGCTCCTGGTTTCTCTTATGCAACGTCAACAGTTTATTCAACATCAGCAGTTCAAGATGGTTGGACGAATGGATATTCTTTCCCATATCAAGGAGTTTCAAGTTTCTTGTTGGGTAATGTTCAAGGAAATACAGGTTTAGTTCCTGAGAAATCAAATGAAATCGAATTAGGAGTAAACGCTTCATTCTTTAAGCGTCGATTGACTTTTGATGTAGCTTATTACTACAGAAAAACGACTGATGCAATTCTTCCAGCAGCGATTTCACCAACAACTGGATTTACTGATGCTATCTTGAATACAGGAGAGTTA
>CAJQOB010000069.1 GCA_905479845.1 uncultured Flavobacteriales bacterium | reverse complement strand
AACTACATGTAGGAAGCGTTGGTGATACAAAAGATGCAATACCTGCGTCATCTGTCAATGGAGCAGCAATGTTCAAAGTATACTCTTCACACTCACCGAAGCTGAAGTTGTTACATGCCTGACCAGCAGTTACAGTTCCTGTACCGTATTTTGCAATTACACGAAGCGTAACTGGTCCACCAGGAATTCCGTTAGGAATTAAAATTGTGTTTGATGCTGTTGCACCCGCAGCTGCATAACCTACATCAAAAAACTCATTGGCATCATCAAAATCCCCATCATTGTTGAAATCGATAAATGCAGCCATGTACTGACCCCAAGATGGTCCAGCTTGAACATCAATTGTGTAAGCAGTGTTCTGCTGAACGTTGGTAGTAATTGCAGTGTAATCTGCGTAGTTGTTGGTTCCAGGATTGGTACAACCAGTTCCTGTGTTGCTAATAGTGTTAAACGTAACAGTATTTATGAAGTCTCCTGACGTACACTGGTTGTTGTATGTTGGCAGACACTGTCCCCAAGCTACAAAACCACCGAACGCGGCAACTCCTAATAATAGTAATTTTTTCGTAAGAATAATTTTTATTTCACATAAATGTACGGCAAAAACGGAAAGCGACAAAAAAACTCAATGATTTAACTAAATCGGTTTTTTTTTGTTTAAAAACTAAATAATCGGAGTGTAGTATTGCATTGATTAAAATATAAACATTATATTTGATTAATTAATCGTCAATACGTTTACATGAAACACTTAAAAATTGCGCAAAGCGCCCCAGAATTCAAAGGCATAGACCAAAACGGTACGGATATTTCACTTTCCGACTTTAAAGGAAAGCCTGTTGTCATTTACTTCTATCCTAAGGATAATACTCCGGGCTGCACCACTCAAGCTTGCAATTTACGCGACAATTATTCGGCCTTACTTGCCAAAGATATTGTAGTAATTGGAGTGAGTGGCGATGATGAAAAATCACATCAAAAATTCATCAAGAAATTCGACCTTCCTTTTCCATTAATCGCAGATGTGGACAAGGAGCTGATCCAACTATACGGCGTATGGGGAGAGAAGAAGTTCATGGGCAAGGTTTATGATGGAATTCATCGTACAACATTTGTACTTGATAGTACGCATACTATAATAGGTATTATCGAAAAACCGAAGAACAAGGCTCACGCAGAAGAAATATTAGAAATTTTCGAAAAAAACAAAACATCGTAAATACTTTACGATCAACCAATCTAGATTTGTATCATCAAATTCATTCAACCCTTGTGTTTCACCGCACATAAACTTTAAATAAATACGATATGGCAGCTAAAGAAGCTAATTCAGAAAAATTAAAAGCGCTCCAGTTAACAATGCAAAAGCTGGACAAAACATACGGTAAAGGATCCGTTATGCGTTTGGGAGATGCTCCCGCACTAGAAATAGATGTAATCCCAACTGGTTCTCTTACTCTTGATTTAGCCTTGGGTGTAGGCGGTTTTCCAAAAGGACGTGTAGTTGAAATCTATGGACCCGAATCTTCAGGTAAGACAACACTTGCCATTCATGCAATTGCTGAAGTTCAAAAACAAGGAGGAATTGCGGCTATTGTAGATGCTGAGCACGCATTCGATCAATTTTATGCAAAAAGCTTGGGTGTAGACATTGACAACTTATTGATTTCTCAACCGGATAACGGTGAACAAGCATTGGAGATCGCAGATAACTTAATTCGCTCTGGAGCTGTTGATCTATTAGTAGTCGATTCTGTGGCTGCGCTTACACCAAAAGCCGAGATTGAGGGAGAGATGGGAGACTCACAAATGGGTCTTCAAGCAAGACTAATGTCTAAAGCACTCCGTAAATTGACAGGTTCAATTAACAAAGCCAACTGTTGCTGTATTTTTATCAATCAGTTACGTGAGAAAATTGGTGTGATGTTCGGGAACCCTGAAACAACTACTGGTGGTAACGCCTTGAAATTTTACGCGTCAGTTCGTGTTGATATCCGTCGATCGAGCCAAATTAAAGATGGTGACGAAGTAATGGGAAACAGAACAAAAGTTAAAGTAGTAAAGAATAAAGTTGCACCTCCATTTAGACGAGCAGAGTTTGACATCATGTATGGTAAAGGAATCTCGAAAGTGGGTGAGATTATTGACATCGGTGTTGATCTAAACATCATCAAGAAAAGTGGATCATGGTTCTCTTACGGCGAAACAAGGCTAGGACAAGGTCGTGATTCCGTTAAAGGAATTATCAAAGACAATCCTGAGCTTATGGAGGAACTTGAACAAAAGATTAAAGAAGCTCTCGTTCCATCAGGAGAGGTTGACTTGGTGGAAGAGCACGATTAATTGCATATCGTAAATGAAAGCGGCGTCTCTACAGGACGCCGCTTTTTTGTTTGTGCCCTATTATTCCTTAATCAACCTCGTAATGTTCCTTCCCGAGTTTGTTGTTATCTCAAGAACATACATCCCTGATGTTTCATTTGCCAAATCAATCACGAAGTGTGTCGTATTCACTTCTTCCTTGTCAATCACTTTTCTACCCGTAAGGTCAACAACTGAATATGAAACAACCGATTCAGATGACAGCACTTTGAATGATCCTTTCGATGGGTTTGGATAAACGTTCACACTCATTTCAAGTTCCTCAAGTTCTGAACTATCATACGATCCTAAGAGATTGACATTATCCACCCAAACGTGATTTCCGTAATATCCACGATTATCAAAAGCGATCTCAACACAAGACTCCCCAGCTAAAAAATCAAGGTTCAAATATCCAGGCCCCCAGTTGATTGTTGGTGTCGATGCATCCCAAAACCATGTTTGCGTTCCGAAAACTTCCAAATCAGCGCCACCACGAATCCATAATGTTTGCCAATTTGGGTTTGATCCTGTGCGATAAATAACGGCTAGTGAATCGGTATATCCGTTGTTGTCATTATACGTGTAATCCCATGTCATGTCCATGTTGATCAAATTGGTGAAATCAAACGCCGGCATAACCAATAAGTGCTGTTGTCCCGTTGCATCTACCCAATAATTCGGATATCCTGCAACCTTGTTGTTCGGATCATCCAAAGGCCAGTCGTGCTCCCAAGATGAACCCTCCGAGTCAATCAATTTCCAACCAGCAGGAGGAAATTCCGTTCCATTAAAGTCTTCCGCAATAGTTGGGTAGTCATACGACTCCGTAATTTCCATGAAATCAAGAATCTCAATTGTATCAACGCCAAAAGCATCCGTTGCTATCAATCGCACATCGTATGTTCCTGGGCTTGTATAAACCACTTTCGGGTTTTCCAAGGTAGATGTGCTCGGTGTAGCACCCTCAAAGTACCACTCCCACGTTGCAGAGGCATGACGAACGGTACTATGATCAACAAACTGAACAGTATCCGCAATGCAATTAGCTGCTAAATTCAAACTCACTCTATCCGCAGCAAACATCGCCACTGGAGGAGTATCATCTTCGTAGAACTCACATTCATACACCCCTCGCTGACTTGCCATTCGAATTTTACCCTCACCATAATAAGGTTGTAAAAACTGACAATTCACAGAAGCTGGTAATTGATTAGTGAACAATGCCCAATCAGACATTGAAGCATTTCTATAATACATTCGTTTTGTCGTTCCAACATACAGGCCATCATCCGTTCCGTAGTGATGAGAAATCGAACGCATGTTTTCACCCGTTAACGCGTTTCCTGTGATGTTCGTCCAATTGGAACCACCATTTACCGATTGGAAAACTTTATATCCACTCTGTCCTCCCATCAGGATACACCATAACTTATCAGGATCTTCATCGTCAACCTCAATGTATTTTGCGCGATTGGAGTTGTTGTTCGTAACTGAATTCGCCGGTGTACAAATCGCCCAAGTTGCTCCTCCATCATTGGACTTCCTAACCTGATAATTTCCTGACCCCACTTTGTGCGTAACGTAAATCGTTGATGGGTCGTTCCAAGCAACTTTCACCTGAATGACTTTATCTCCTCCAAAATCATGAACAAATTCAAAAGATATTCCTCCATTAGTTGTTTTGTACAGTTCTGTTCCTACTGGGGAGTAGAAGTTATTGTAGCACGTAGCTTCAAAGCCGTATGTACCATACTCTCCAGAAACATATGAAGTGTTACATTTCTTGTCCGACTGAAAAGATCTACCCGTTTTTCTGATTTCTCGGATTTCAGAAAATTCAAATGATCCTCCGTCATCATAACCAACTTTATTGTCTCCATAATTCACAAATCCACGGTAGTTATCTCCACCACGCTCAGCGAGCCAGCCACCTTCATTTGGATTTGCTAGCCCTCCTTTGTAAATGTCTTTGTATCGAATCAGTGTTCCATTGTGATAGGTTCCCCCGACCATAACATAACCGTCCTTGAATCCAGCACCGAAGCCCCAAAAATCTGTTCCATGAATCCCGTGCATTCTCGGCTCCAATGTATCTCCTTGCGAAGCAGAATAAAACAATCCTCCGTCAGATGCCACCCACATATCAATAGACGACCCATTATCAAAGAATTTAATATCATGTACATCGGCGTGACTATACCTGTGTTTTAAACCGCCACTTTGAACCCATGTTACCCAGTGACCATTGATTGTCCAATCCGATCCGCCGTTTAAGGAACGCCAAACATTAATACCCGCACCAAATAATCGATCCGAATCTGTTGGAGATGCTCCAAGAGCTAAGTCATAATAGTACTGACCTCCATCACCTGTTCCATCTTCAGACCATCCTAAAATGTTTGGATTAGTAACTGTCGGTGCTCCGCCAGGTGCCCCCTCACAACATTCGAAGGAGAACGTTTCACCCGCGTCCGTACTTTTATAGATTCCATACAGTCCCCCATCTGGTCCTACATCACCTGAGGCCAAAACGTATACTAGATTAGGATTTGCCGCAGAAACAGAAATTTCACATCTCTTTTGTTCATCACCATTTACAGGTGCAGGCCAACCAATTGGCTTCAACATCCATGTAAGTCCAGTATCCTCTGATTTATAAAATTCCGTCTTCGATCCAACTAATTTCACCGAGTAAAGTACTGTGCCGTCATTTGGTTTAATTTCAATCTCCATGTGCTCACCAGGGTGCACATCTGTCCAATTGGCGCCTCCATCTGTACTTCTAAAAAGACCATCACTCGTTGCAGCGAGTAAGGTATTTGCTCCGATAAACTTGAGGTCGCGAACACGCGTATTCATTGATTGAAAACTGGCATCACCCGTCATTGCCCAATTCGACCCACCATCAATTGATTTCCAAAGCTTACCATTTGACTCTCCAAAGTAAACGATACTTGAATTATTCGGGTCGAGTGCGACTGAATACACGCTAGTCACATCTAAATCTCGAGTTACCAAGGTCCAGTTCATTCCTTTGTCAGTCGACTTCCACAACCCAGCAGTTGCCGTTCCAGCATAAATCAAGTTTGGATCAGCGGGTGACTGTTCAACTGTATAAACATGAGACGAACCGGGACTTTGTACACTGAATTCCATTGCTTGCTCATGGTCGTAATCCCATGGCCCTACTTCTTGCCAAGGAGATGTTGGACTTTTGGCCTGAGATGGAGCAGGACTGTTTAGTCTTTCTGTTACAAATCCATTATTATCCACTTGAGTCCAATATTCCTTCATTAAACGCTTGAAATATTGCGTGTGTTGGTTCTTCTCAAAAGAGTTAATCTTGTAGTAATCATCAAATTGCTCACGAAGAGAAAACAAGTTCACCGTATCTCCATACATATATTTGATCCAAGCCGGTGAGTTTTCAGATACTTTATACGTTTCTTGAAAGTCTTGCGCCCATCCAATGAACGATGTTAAAATCAATATCGAAGTAAAAAATGTTTTCATGCGTGTGTTTTTTCCAAAGATAAGAGATGAGTCAATTCGTGAAATCGATATTTTTTTGTCATCTTGGTACTCCAAGTTATGAAAAAAACTGTCACTCTAATTATTCATGGTCACCGCAAATTGTCAGATAAAACACTGGAGACGATTGAATTGATGAGTAACGAGCCCACCTTGACCGTTAAGAAGGAATTAACCAAGGGTCCTGGTGACGCATCTGAAATTGCCCGAAATGCTAGCAAGAAATCAGATGTTGTTGTGGCCGTTGGAGGGGACGGAACATGTAATGAGGTCATTAACGGTATGATGATCGCACCCAATCCAAATATTGTCTTTGGTGTGATTCCTAACGGAACTGGGAATGACTTTGTTCGAAATTTTCCTCCCTTTGATCCAAATATGTTTGTAACCTCTATCGTAGATGATTCTGTGAAAGTTATGGATCTTGGGAAAATTGACTTTGCACAAACTTCTCGCTATTTTCTAAATGTTGCTGACATTGGATTCGGAGCCAGCGTCATTGAAACCTTAAATAAGCAACGAATGCGTGGAATTAGCGGTAAGATGTCCTACAACTTGGCGATTCTTCGAACGTTCTTTTCTTACCGAAAACCCATGATGCGTGTACACAACAGCGATTTCCAATTTGAAGGAAAGTCACTCATGATTGTGTTTAGTAATGGAACTACATTTGGTAGTGGGCTTCAAATATATCCTGAAGCGAAACTTGACAGTGGGAAGCTCGGACTTGCCGTGATTGGTGATGTGAGTTTATTCGAATATGCCAAGAACTTGAGCAACCTGAAGGATGGGCGAAAAATCGATCACCCTCAGGTGAAATACCACGAATTCGAAAAAATTCATGTAACCACTGCGAAAGAAGATTTGTGCGTAGAGACCGATGGGGAAATCGCTGGTCGATCTTCCATTACTGTTCAAGTGATGCCAAAAGCACTTCGAGTTATCGCTTAATCGTTCTTATTTCGTGAACTTAAATTGAAGCGTCAAGTATGCATTAATTCCATCCGAAGGTAAAATTCCCGGACCTGGGTATGCTGCTGCTCGTCTCGTATAGTACTTCTGATTCGTCACGTTATTCACCCCTCCTTCTATCTGGATGTACTTCGTAAAGGCATAGCGAGCAGAAAAATCAAACACAAGGTAAGATGGAATGAGGCCAATCACTGCATCTCCTGATGGAAGCACAGAATTGGACGCATCAGAAAACTGTTCTGAATTATACGACCCCTGAATTTGGAAACTCCACCCTTCGTGTTTGTACTTGATTCCAGACTTGAGGATGAATGGACTTACGTATTCCACTTTCTTCCCGACAAAGTTTGGTTCCTTCGACCTGATGTATCGCGCATCGATGTATGCAGCGTTAACAAAAAGTGACAAAGAGTGTTTCGCCGAATCTTTCAAGGCTTTAATGAAATCAAACTCCGTGAAAACCTCCAGCCCCATATTTCGGGCATTACCGATATTTGTTCGCTCCTTAAACGTAGTTCCTGCTTTTGGTGCAAGTCCAATTTTATCACCGTAGAAAACATAAAATGCGGCTACATCATAAATCCAATAATCACTCTGAATTCCACGGAAACCTAATTCAGTCGTGTAGCCGTACTCGTCCTTAATCAAGCTGTCAATAACGATGTTTGGGTTAGAGATTCGAATATCTGTGAAGTTGATGGCGCGATAGTTCTGAGTAAAGTTCGCATACACTTTTGATCGCTTACTTGTTCTAAAAGATGTTCCTGCACCAAACAAGGGCACAAAACGATCTACACTATTGTTGTCATCAATGGTGTAAACCGCAAGGGTGTCAAGATTAACTGGGTGGATTGCATATCGTTTGTAGTATCCACTCGAACCACTTTGAATAGACTCCATACGGAGTCCAAAATTAACCGTTGTGCGATCACCAATAAACAAGATGTTTTCAGCAAATCCTGCAATGTTTTCAGAAGGATAGGTGAATGATGAACCTTCTAAGTTGTCCGGATTCTGATACACAAAATTCGCATCCGTCCCATCTGTTGCCTTCCCTTGGTCGGCAGTAGTTTTTCCACGATAATATCTTGCTCCTACCAAGAATGCCCCGCGAAATTTGGAAACATCTTCATCTCGGTTGAAATCGTATCTCTGAAGGAATCGGGCTTCGATTCCAGCATTTTTGAAATCACCTGCCAACATCTCACGCACACCTCCAGGATCTTGCTGTGTAATCTTACCCAAAAAGCCAAGGGTCTTTCTGCTCGACATCATTCCAAATGCCCGAATATTGAAGTGGGATTTCTTCGAAATCTCGTGATCGTAATGAAATGCCAACATATTCCAATTCACGTTGAACCAGTTTCTATCACGTAAACTCTGACGTGGGTTTTCCTCAAACTGAACATCCGAAAGACCACCTGCTTGCTTCGCGAGGTAATTCATGTGAGTATACTCCATTCGCACCTTGATGTTTTCGGTGATGTAATATCCGAACTGGGCAAAAGCTTGATGTTGCGCAAAGTTTGAATTTTCCCGATAACCATTCCCTCGTTTATACTGATGATAGGCCTGATAGAAAACACGGTTTTTTGACCCTGCGACACGATTAAAAGTTCCTAAATACCCATATATCCCGCCTGTAGTTCGGGAAGTGAATTCAAACGGAGTATTTGTGGGTGCGTCTTTAATGATAAAGTTTAGTAAGCCGCCAAATTGAGAACCGAATTGTAAGGATGCCGATCCTCGGATAATTTCAATTGCTTTCAACGCTTCAAAGGGAGGAGTGTAGTAACTTTCTGGATAACCGAGAGCGTCTGCACTGATATCATAGCCATTTTGGCGGGTATTGAAATTAGCTGTTCTGTTCGGACTTAATCCTCGTCCTCCAATTCCAACTTGAATCCCTGCCCCATCGCTTTCCCAAATGTTTAAGCCTGGAACTTTCGCGAAAATCTCCCTCGGGTTTGCTGCTGATTTAGCACCACTCAACTCCGAAAGTTCAATCACTGCATTTGTTCCAGTGTAGATTTGAACTCCGCGAACAGGTGGAAGAAAACCGACATCGAAGCCTTCCATGTGTTTTCGAATCACATTTGCTCCTTCCACATCCTGGTAACTTTCGCTTAGGGAGACCTTAAACGTTTGGGACAAATTAGACTGTGAGAGTGTATAAATAAGTGTATCAAAACCGAGTGCCGAAAAAACCAATGTATCGAACTGCTTAGCCGTAATTTGAAACGCTCCGTCATCCGAACTGAGCGCCATTTCCCCAGATCGCTGGTTTTTCAATTTCACTCCTGGAATTCCAAATTCTTCAGAATCTACCACGGAGCCACGAACCTGCGCTTGCGAGCAAAACAGCATCAATAAAAACGATATGAACAGTGCTATTTTCATTTTTCTTCCAAAGGTTCTATCCAGTTTCTATGAGCTAAATTGTATGGCAATTTCGTTAAATCGTGTTTCTTATCAACAAATAATTTCGACGGTCTCCCATTCAGGCTAACATAGATTTCAGCACGAATTTCTGGATCATCTATTGGAAATTTGTAACCTCCGTATTCCAAAACTTGCCCGTCATAATGCTCCTTCAGCATCTGCGCATACTGTAAAATCATATCGGGCTGCGTCGCCATTTGATCTTGCTGGGTGGGAGTGAGAAAATCTGAATTTTGAATTTCCGACTCGCGTCCAGTTTCTTTGTCGACCAAATAGAATGTTGCATGTCCTTCTTTGTGCATGAGCATCACTCTCCAAGAAAATCTAAATCCTTCTTCGTTCCAAAATAAGTCGCCTTTGTATAGAAGAAAGCGCATAGGTACAAGCAATTGAATCACCACATAGATAAGGATCGCTGTACGCACGAATTTTCTTGACTTTGGAAGGGGAGTTTTCTTCTGTACGGATTTCACAGAACTCAATCGGCTAAGGATTCCCTCATGAAACTCGTTGGAAAAGAAGATCAACGTGGAGAAAATCATTACCCATGGAAAAACTCCTATTGGGAATAAATACCAAGTAACTAGGTGGAAGAAAACCACGAAGAAGTATGCAAAAGGGCGAAAACGTGCAGTTAAGAGGAAAAACACAATGAATAGATCATAAATACATCCTGACCAACTGAAAAGATAGGCCACCCAATCCTGCTGAAGATATTCTCCGACAATTGGAATTTGATGATGCGCTTGAAGCCATGTTTTGAGCGGTTGGGCATCAAACAACCAATCAGAATTGATTTTAGCGATTCCTGCAAAAATATAAACGACCGCTAACTGAAACTTAATAATTCCTGAGTGCCATTGCCGCATGGTTCTCCGTTGAATTGAGGGAATTATCACAGCATCGAATGAAAACCGCGCGTTTGCTGGAACCCAAATCATCAGGAAACTCACCAGACTTACGAAGTAATAGTGATTCAAGTAATTGGATTTATCGAGCAATTCAACATAGGTGAAACAGATGAAGAAAATGACCGTTCCCCAACGATAAAACAACCCAAGCATGATCGAAATCGAAGCAATGATCATAAGGACGAACGGGGCGTACATCAGGTTTCCTTCGAGCGGTTGAACCCAATCAAATCCGAGATAAGTGAAATAATTCGTCGGCTCAATATAAAGTTGTTCAACCCAACCATTAATCAGAAAACGTGAAATTCCGAAAAGCATTAATGCCCCAAAAATTATACGAAATACAACTAGAGGAGCATTAGAAACTTCCTTAAAAGGATCAAAATATGTCTGAAAGCGTGACTTAATCACCGTCGTTGTCTTGGTAAGTGATCAAAACACCGAAAGCCGAAGTCATGTCTGTTTTTAGCGACACCACCTGACCCTGCATTAAGTTGTACAATTCATCCAATCCTTGAGCATTGGAATTCATTTCTTCTTCCATCGTTCCAGAAAAGGAATCGACTTTCGCGAGAATTGCAGTGAAATTATCCGATATTGTTCCATCGAGCATTGATCTCTCAAGATGAATCAAGTAATCGTCGAAGCCAACTCCCGACTGTCCAACTGACGTTGAGTTCCCTTTGTAATATTGTTGAAGTGCAAACACATTCTGACGAAGTAACTCCAAAGAGATTCCACTGTTTCGTGCTTCAAGGTACTCAGGCATCTGAATCCCTAAACTTTGATTCCCGATTGGAATTCCCAATTTGGCAACCTTCACCAGCTCGTAATCGCGGTTAAATTCGTTCACCAATTGAGAAAACCCTGAAGTGGTTTCAGTTCCTGTCGATTCTTTAAAGGTCGGTGCGTAAATTGACCAAGCATTAGCAACCGTTGTTGTCTCAGACTTCAATTTGGCGATTACATCTCCTGCGTAAGTCATGTAATTCGCGTTTCCTGTGAAGTGAGATAACGCATCCACTCTGTGCAATAGAAAATCGAGAGAGTGTAATCCTACCGCGTCGATGTTTCCAGCAGAAGCTAAGGTGTAACTTCCTGCCAAAATGTTAGCCTCAATTTTAACCGTGTCCGAAGGATAGGTTCCTGTTGCAGCTTTAAATCCGTAATCCTTGATTGGTCCGAAATCAAACGGCTTTAAGGTTTGCCAAGTCATGTAAGCATCTTTCCACGAGTTTCTAAGCGTATTGAGATTCGCTTCTGTTGAGTTCAATTGAAATTCAACGAAATCCGCTTCCATCTGTTCCATCGTTAATTGCAACATCGACAGGGAAGGAGAGATCAGGTTGTCTGAAAAATTGACAAGTAAACTTCCTTTATCGAACGGTGCAACTTCATCTGGTCCATTGCAATTTGATGCCATTGACATCACTGCAAGAATAAGTAAAATCGAAATTCGTTGAATTTTAATCATGATTAATAATTTGAGTCGATTGTATTTTTGATATTATTCAAATCCGCAAGCGTGATTGACCAAAAGTTTGTTGGGAATTGCGCCATCAATTCAGCGTGTGCCGTTGGGTCCATTCTGCGCGTTTCAACTGGAGCATAACGAAGGTTCCAGGCGAATGCGTATGCTTCTGAAAGCTCATGCAAAAATTTAGCATCGTCCGTTCCAAAGTTGGCTATTGCACCGTCGATGTAGGCCATTGCTTGATAAGCCGAAATTTCCTCCCACTCTCTTCGGATTTCAAGAATGGCTTGGTCACGATCCGCTAATTCAGCTCCAGTAATTGCAGCCCTTCCTTTTAGGAAGCAGTTCATCATATCAGCATTAGAATTAAGCAATACATCTTGATTGTTACAGTATTTTCCCCAGAATCTATTCGGTACTACTGTTGGGAAATTTGTGTCAACTCCGAAATATCCGAAAGCTTCATCAAAGTGATGCTCCATTGTTGTGTAGTACTTTCCGATCAATGGATCAACTGCCGTAGTATTGTCTACGTCCATTTTTCCACTTCCGAAGTATACGTTTAATGCTTGATTGAAAAAGACTGCGCCCATCAAACCCTTTTCGATTACCTGAACATGCTCTACTCCGTTTTCGTCAAATAAATACGTTGATGTTCCCGATGATAACGTTCCTGCTACACCATCTGATGCGGTATTCGCATTGTCGACACTTGCCGCAGCTAGATCATCCATGAATGTTTCGAACAGTCCTTGATCAATTGTGAAACACTTGTCTTTTAATTGCTTCGTTGAAGTAAAAGAGAAATTCCCGTTTCCGTTTCCGTTTTCATTGGAGAACATGTCTTTCAATACTTGTGCATCAAGTACAGTGCTTGTTCCTGTTTTCATTAGAACAACCATTTCGCTCAATTGATCCAAGCGCTCAGTTTGTCCTGAATAGCTTACCGTTGAGTTTCCTGATACATCCATGAAAGAGTATGTCGTTGGAATCGTGTAGCCTTCATCATACTGACACGTATTGTTGTCTTTTTTGGCCTTTTCATCGTAATTGATTGCTGTTGGGTCTGTACACCCTTTTTTGCAGCTTGAAATTGTTAAAGCAGTCGTTAACAATAAAGAAGATATTACTAATGTTTTCATAATTTATTTCTTGACAGCTGCTGCGCATCAGCTTGTTTAATTCTTTCTGCAAAGAAACAAGATGTGCTTAGTTTTCACAATACCACAAATAGGGTATTTAAAATCATTCTAAATAAAAAAACCCTGACGATTCTTATGAATGTCAGGGTTTAAGAAGCTATCTAACGATCTACTTTTTCAAGACAATCGGTTGAGTTGTGCGCTTTTTATCTGTCGCTACCTGAAGGAAATATGTTCCGTCTGCGGCGGCTGATAAATCAATATTGAAAGAAAGACCCTCAAGATCAGAGTTGTAAACGATTCGACCTGTTACATCTGTAACTCGAATTGAAACCTCATCGACAGTTGGGTTTTTCAACACAATGTTCACCATTCCATTTGTCGGGTTTGGATAAACCACGAACAGTGCGTCTTCCAATTCATCTAGACTTACTGATGGTTGAACCACAACATCGTTCAAGGTTGTTGTACATCCATTGTCATCTGTAATCGTTACTGAGTATGTCCCATCTTCCAAATTAGAGATGTCTTCTGTTGAAGCTGTAAATCCATTTGGACCTGTCCAAGCGAAGGTATAGTTCGGCGTTCCACCGTTTACCGTAATATCGATTGCACCATCACCACCAACAGTTTCGTTCGTAACGTTTGTTGTTGATGAAGTAAGCGGAGCTGGGCCAGTCAATACCGTTAACACTGGTGTAAAACACATATCTCCGTCAATTACATCAATTGTATAGTTTCCGGTAGAAAGTCCATTAAATGTCGCACTTGCTTGTGGTCCATTACCAATATCGAAAGTTGCTCCTGATGAGTTACCCGTTACGAATGCAACCGTGATTGATCCATCATTATTCTCTGCACAAGTCGGTTCAACCGTTGAGTATGAATATGTAGAAGTACATGGCGATGTCAAACAGAAGTTGCTCGTATCGGACTCGTAAGTAGGATTTGTCATCGATGCGAGCACTGTACCAGCAGCATCCGTGACATAAAAATCACCAATTATTGCACAACCAAAAGCTGTTCCATCCATACCGTCTCCATAATCATCGTACATGATCAAGTCATAACATCCTACAGCTAAACAAAGGTTTTCCGTAATCACAATTTCATTTCCATAGGCTCCAGCATCACCAGCTGCTGCACCTTGTCCACCTCCAGGAGCAATTCCTGTAGAGTTTCCTCCAGATGCCACAACTGTTGTCGTTCCTGCCGAAACAATTTCCCAAGCCGTTTCATACCCCCAGCAATCCGTTTCAATAGTCAACGTCGCTGCTTGTCCTCCAATAGTCACATTGAAGTTTGTTAAAGCAGCATCATTTGCTGGGTTTGTATCTGCCGTTCCATTCGGGCTACTTGTCGCCGCATTGAAAACATGCGGTCCAGCCGTTGTAGTCATTGTAGGCAATGTTATTGCAACGCTCGCATTTGAAGCCAAGTTTCCTGTCCAGTTATACGTCAAGTTGGCTCCACCATCAATATTGTATGTGATCGTAGCTGAAGTCAATGCATTTGCTCCTGCGTTTCTTAAGGTTACGATTGGGTCAAAGCTATCTCCACAAAGTTCCGCTTCTGGAGATGTAATTCCTTGGATACTTGCATCATCGACTGTTGTTACCGCGTTTGGATCCCAACCGTCATTTACTGTATTCGAACCTCCACAAGAAGCAGGATCAAGGTATGCACCAATTCCAAGCCCCCAAGAAACACCCAGACGACCGTAGTAGTCTAATTGTCCGTTGTTTACTGTTCCTGAACATGCTGCAGCACCTCCGTATAATTGTCCGATAATACGACCATTTTGATCGAATAAAGGAGAGCCTGACGAACCTGGTTCTGTTACTCCGTCCTCCCATGAATCAATTTCCCATGTTGCAGCTCCTGCGTTGTTGGCATGGAAGATTCCATTTCCATTGTCATTCGCACGACAAATTTTCTTGATATCACCAGCAGGGTGGTGAATTCCTGTTACTTCAGTTACCGCATTCTGAACATCAGAATTATCCCATCCAGCATAAAATAATCCCCAGTTTGTTGCGTCCGCAACAGTCAAGTTATCCAATAATAGTAATGCATGGTCTGCTTGACCTCCATTCACCAAAATTGTTGCACCATTTACCGTAGTTTGATCGTAGTTAGATGGGTTGTTGAATGCGTTTGGTGTATTAGCAGTTGTTGCACATGACATTCCAGGGTCACCTTCAGGTACATCCCAATTGAATCGAAACAACCAGTTTGAAGTTCCACCCAAACAGTGATCTGCTGTTAAGAAGTATGGTGTTCCATCATTACATGAGTTATTAATCAATGCCCCTGTACAAATTCCACTTCCGTTTACAACAATCATTGCTACAGAACGAATTTGATCATCCCAAGCACTAAGTGATCCAACGTAAGGATCAAGAGGACAGCGTGCATCAATATTACAGTCTCCTGAACTATTTAATGCTTTTGCAAGGTTTTTTTGAACAATGTTCAAGCTACGGTATCCATGTGTGACACCGTTAATCGTAAATTTACCTTGACCACGAACAGCTGCTGGCTCGAAATACTCAACTACGATGTGATCACCGTATACCAAATCAGTTCCTAGCTCACCACTGTGATGATTATTTCTTGAAGTATATGCTCCTATAGTATGCGTTCTTGCCGCATCGTACAAATATAGGTGTGCGCCTTCTGGGAAGTTAACATCTTCCATCGTCAAGTTGATTGTCAACGCGCCGTTAGCAACAATTTCTGTTCGCCAAATACGGTTTCCTCCTGGAAGGTCTGTCCACACCCCACTGTTTTTTGGAGTAATGTTGGTTTCATACTTGTACCCGAAACGCCAAGGCGCATCTTTTGCAGCATCATTAATAATATCTTCGGCTTCTATTTGAGCCAGATCAAATCCAGGCATGGTTATCCTTGGAATGTTCACGGCCGTAACCGATTTCCCTTTTGAGGACACAGGTCCACCAGCGTCCGTAATTTGCGCAGAGGTCGCCATGGAGAATAGCGCGAACACCCCTAAGCAGAGCAGTTGTTTTTTCATAGTTCTAGTTTATAGTTTTGAGTAATCTACCTTGATATGCTCAAGGCGAGCAGTTCTGTTCTATTTATTTAATACGATTGTTTTCATTTCAGATCCAAGGCTCGATGTTAATCGAACAATGTATGTTCCGTTTGCCGAAGATGTTAAATCAAGAAGTGATGATATTCCATACGTCAATGATTCACTTAAAATTACTCGACCTGTCATATCCATTACTGTGATTTGAGCGTCTTCCGTTAAATCTTCCAATTGAATTGTAAACAATCCAGAACTTGGGTTCGGACTAACAGAGAATAAACTTGATGATAGTTCTTTAATCTCGTTCGTCGCTGGATTTGGATCGTAACCATCATTTGTTGATTGCTCAGAACCACAAGAAGATGGAGATAGAATTTCCTTCACCCCAAGATCCCAAGATGTTCCAAAACGACCGTAGAAGTCATATTGTCCGTTGTTGTTCGTTCCACTACAAGCTGCAGCTCCACCGTATAATTGACCAATAATTCTTCCGTTCTGATCAAACAATGGTGATCCTGAAGAACCCGGTTCAGTTACTCCATCGTCCCAAGAATCCATGAACCAAACGTCCGCTCCTGCAACCGTAGAGTGGCTGATATTGTTCCCTGTATCGAATGCACGACAAATCTTTTTAATGTCACCTGATGGGTGGTGAATCCCGATAACTTCTGTTACCGCAGATTGAACATCTGTATTGTCCCAACCAGCGTAAAAAACACCCCAGTTAATCGCATCGTTCACATCCATGTTGTCAATTTCTAGTAATGCGAAATCCGAATTACCACTACTTTCCAATACAGTAGCCCCATTCGCCGTTTGATCGTAAGAAGATGACAAGTTGTAAGAGCTCGCTGTGTTCGTTGTTGTAGCACATGATAACGTTGGATCTCCCTCGGCTACTTCCCAGTTAAATCTGAACGCCCAGTTCGATGTATTCCCACTCAAACAGTGGTTCGCAGTCAAGAAGTAAGGTGTCCCATCATCACATGTGTTGTTAATCAACGCACCTGTACATGCACCATTTCCATTCACGATAATCATTGCAACTGATCGGATTTGATTTGTCCAAGGATCTCCTAGAGGACAGTTAACATCAATGTTACAATCTCCAGAACTGTTCAACGCTCGCGTTAAGTCATTTTGAATTCTTGTTAATGTTCTGTATCCATGTACAACGCTAGAAATTGTGAGTGACCCTTGTCCTGCAACATTTGCTGGCTCATGATATTCAACGATCATATTCTCTCCGAAGATCATTTCAGTCCCTAACTCACCATCTTCTCTGTTGTTTCTAACAGTGTACGCTCCAATTTTATTTGTCTTATCTCCATCGAAAAGGTATAATGACGCACCCGCAGGGATGTTTACGTTTTCTAATAAAAGATTAATTGTGATTGCATTTTCACATGTAATTCCAAGCCGCCACAACTTACTTCCATCAGACAACGTTTCCCATGTACCAGAATTTTGAAGTGAAAAATCAGTGTCGTATTTGTACCCGAATCTCCAAGGTTGAGATTTGTTTTCATCGTTAACAGCATCCTCTGCAGCAACAATATTGGCATCAAAACCGCGCATTACTTCGTAATCTATTTGATCAACACGAATGTCCGACTTCCAACTGAGAGGCCCACCGAGGTCAGTTGTTTGCGCATTTAAGCTAAAT
>CAJQOB010000068.1 GCA_905479845.1 uncultured Flavobacteriales bacterium | reverse complement strand
ATTACACACAAGGAATTGGTGTAATAACGATCCGTACCTACGAACAAATCGTTATCGTAGCTTATTCTTGTATATGATTTTTGACGAACCTTATGTAAGGTAGAATAGTTATCGATTTCCTGTGCAGATGAACTCTTAGAGATCAGAAGCAGTAGGGTTAAAACAATTTGTCCTTTCATTTCGATTTTTTGGATCATTGGATTTCTGGACTGTCCTAACTTCAACGAATTACGAACTAATCCAACAACCCAAGCTCGGAGAGCCCTAACAATCCAACACTACTTCTTCCTTGAAGCGAACTCAGCGTTCTTCTTTTCAGTAATTCCGTTCCAAATTGCTTCCATTGAATTGACCAATGCCAATTTTTCTTCTTGCATTGCTTCATGCATGATTGTTGGATCAGAAAAGTAGTGTTTCACAAAGTTTGTATCGAAATCTCCAGAAACAAATGCTGGGTGCTTGAGTACGTATTTTCCAAAATCAAGTGTTGTTTTAACTCCTGAAATCTGATAATCATCAATAGCTTGAAGGCACTTTTTGATTGCAGTATCGCGATCTTCTCCCCATGTTACCAATTTTGCAATCATTGGATCGTAGTAGATTGGAATATCCATTCCTTCAGCAAATGCATCGTCAACTCTCACTCCATCACCTGTCGGAATACGGTAGCGGTTTAGTGTCCCGATATCAGGAGTAAAACCATTCAATGTATCTTCAGCATAGACACGCACTTCCATGGCGTGACCGTTAATTTTCAATTCATCCTGTTTCAATGGAAGTTCTTCCCCTCGAGCTACACGAATTTGCCACTCGACTAAATCCGTTCCAGTAATCTCTTCCGTAACAGGGTGCTCAACTTGCAGGCGGGTGTTCATTTCCAAGAAGAAGAAATCCATATTGGCATCAACCAAGAACTCAACCGTTCCTGCTCCTTCGTAATTACATGCTTTACACACATTCACTGCCGCCTCACCCATTTGTTTTCTCAACTCTGGTGTCAACAAAGCCGATGGAGCTTCCTCCACTACTTTTTGGTGACGTCGCTGAATAGAACACTCTCTTTCGAATAGGTAAACATCATTTCCATGACGATCAGAGAATACTTGAATCTCGATGTGCCTTGGTTTGGTAACGAATTTCTCTACGAATACTGCATCATTGCCAAAAGAAGAGCGTGCTTCGTTTTGCGCAGAACGCATATTTTCTTCAAAGTTGGAACCCTCCTCAACAAGGCGCATTCCTTTTCCACCACCACCGGCGGAGGCTTTGATCAAAACAGGGTAACCAATTTGCTCAGCGATTTCCTTCGCTTCTTCCACGCTAGTTACTGCGCGATCGATTCCTGGAACCAAAGGAACATTGTATTCCTTTACAGCCTGCTTCGCAGTCAGTTTGTCTCCCATCAAATCCATAGCTTCTGGCGAAGGACCGATAAATGAAATTCCAGCCTCACTCACTTTGCGAGCAAATACCGCATTTTCAGAAAGGAAACCATACCCTGGATGAATTCCATCCACCCCTAATTTCTTGCAGTAATCTAAAATTAAATCCTGTCTCAAATAACTCTCTGCAGATGGCCCTGCCCCAACGTGAACAGCTTCATCAGCTTCCAACACATGCGGAGCAAATTCATCAGCATCTGAATAAATTGCTACACTTTCAATTCCCATTTTCTTCAAAGTACGAATTACTCTTCGAGCAATTTCTCCACGATTGGCAATCAAAACTTTTTTCATACTACATTAAGTTATCTAGAGCGACGAAGTTATCAAATTCAAGGAGTTTTTCAAGCACATTCCATCAATCAATTCTCACTGTTAGGATCTATTTCTCCTTCCTTTGGTGGAACTGGAACCTGTCGTTTCTTACGTTTATTCTTGTTTCGTTTATTTTCTTTCTTTCTGAAAATATCAAGGAAGGCTTGGAAAGCTTTGAAATCATACGTTCCATTAAAGTCTTCTTGATAATGCAAACCTGCTCCTTGCGTAAAGTGACCCTTTTGCTGATCTTGGATAATTGTCTTATCGTTCGATTCGTTGAAGATGTTCACACGGAAAGTTCCACTTTCGTTCAGACTGTATTCTAAGTTGACGTCACCAATTATCGAACTGTGATCATCTGCTTCGGTTTCAACACCAAAAGTTCCCGAGATAATCAATCGATCATCCAAGAATCCTTTTTTCAGCCCAAGCTCAACCGTATTATCATGCGTAAGGTTGTCATTATCTATATTGAAATTCAACTTATAATCACTCGACACTTTCGAAAGGAGTCCATTAATTTGATTCTCCAATAAATCCACAGCTGCTCCTCCACTTCCAGCATTTCCTTGGTCACCACTTAAGGGCTGGAAGGTATTTGCTAACATCAGCGAGAAAAATTGCCTGTTCAATTCGTCCTTATCCTTTCTAACACGTTCAATTAAGGCTTTTCCTGAGCTATTGGCATTCGGAGCGGCGACGTCAAAAGAAATAGCCGGTTTGAGCAAAGTTTCAGTCAAGATCAAATAGCATCGAATATCCTCGTGCGCATTGGTCCCTCCACTGAATTGATCAGCGCTCAGTGCGGCAATATTGGCACTTAATTTCTTATAAGTTCTCAGGTTTAACTGTGCATTGTATGGATTTCCGGTCCAGGTGATATTTCCGCCTTCTTCAATGATAAATGGTTGCTTAATTACCCCCATTGTGAAATCGTAAA
>CAJQOB010000067.1 GCA_905479845.1 uncultured Flavobacteriales bacterium | reverse complement strand
CTGCTCCAGGATTTGGGTGACGCATCACTACCATGTCCACTTTCATCGAAAGGATATTGTTCACAGTGTCAATCAGCGTTTCACCTTTCTTCACAGAACTACTTGCTGCCGAAAAATTTACTACATCCGCAGAAAGTCTTTTTTCTGCTAATTCAAACGAAAGTCTAGTTCGAGTGGAATTCTCAAAGAATAAGTTGGCAATTGTAATATCTCGAAGAGAAGGAACTTTTTTAATCGATCGATTGATCACTTCTTTGAAACTATCGGCAGTTTTGAAGATGAGTTGAATATCATTTTCCGTTAGGTTCTCTATTCCTGTGAGATGATCAACGCTTAAGCTATCCATTTATTTCTGGTGTAAAAAGTATGACTTTATCTTCTCCTTCTATCTCTTTCCATTCTACTGATACACGTTCAGAAATCAATGTATCCACTGTTTTCCCAACATAATCTGCTTGAATGGGTAAGTCTCGTTTGAATCGACGATCAATCATTGAAAGCAACTCTACTTTTTCTGGGCGTCCGTACGCTAGCAAGGCATCCAACCCCGAGCGAATTGTTCGTCCTGTGAAGAGCACATCATCCATAAGAACCACTTTCTTGTTTTCAATTACGAAATCAATATTAGTCGTACTAGGAATGATAGGTGTTTCTCTTCTTCGGAAATCGTCGCGGTAGAATGTGATATCCAGTTTCCCGCACACAACTTCTTTACCCAAAATTGTTTCGAGTTGCGTTTTAATTCGCTCCAAGACATTCACTCCACGTGGTTGAAGTCCAATAAGAACGGTGTTTGAAAAATCGTTGTGTCTTTCGATTAATTGATAGCAAAGTCTGTTAATAGTGAGCTCAAAATGTTTTGAATTGAGAATGACTTGCTTTTCCATCGTGGCAAAGATAATCTATTTTCACTTTAGGAATCCCCTTTCGAAAAAAATCTTCACTAATTGCTTAAACTAAATCGGTTGAATACGGCTAACTTTGCATCAGTCACGAATCTTATACCGCATACTCAATAATTTATACCGTTCACATTTTCGATCAAATAAATCGGTAAAGTCAGCGTATATTAGATATGTAGTTAGGTTAGTAGACTGAAAGCTTTTCAAAAAAGTTTTCGTTTGTTTTTGGTTTAGATTGTCTGGTTTTGCAACATAGCATTTTCTTTCGGAATTATTGGTTGACTTCGATTGCGCGCAAAATCAGACATTCTTTTTTTATAAAAGATTTAGCCTTGGAGGCGTTTCGATAAGCTCAATGCAATACGAGAGCCTCAGCCCTCAAACCTGATAGTCAAAAGGAATTAATTCCCTCCTTTCTTTTTTACCTTGTAGCCTTTCCCCTCTAAGAGATCAGCAACTTTATCTTTGAACTTCCCTTGCACAATGATACCTCCTTCTTTTACTGTTCCTCCTACACCGCATTTACTTTTTAGGAATTTGCCGAGATCCTTTAAATCCTCTTCAGCACCAATAAAACCTTCAACAAGCGTTACTTCCTTCCCTCCTCGTTGTTTTCTATCGGTTGAAACATACAGCAATTGCTCACCAGGATCTAGTGTTTCCTCATCTTGATCTTGATCTTCATTATGATCAAAATCAAAATCAGGATTTGTTGAGTATACTACGTCTATTCGTTTCTTTTTATTCTTTCCCATCAGTACTTTTCAATTATTGCGGTGCGTAAATTAACAGCCAAAATTCCATCAGGATTCTTTCGATATGCTTCGCGCGTAGATTTTACACTTCGCATTCCAAAGATAATTACTTCTCTTCCATCATCGTGAATTTGCGAAACATTCTCCTTTGATATCGTTTCATTAGTCACAACAATAATGTCCACAGTTGGAAGATTCAGGGCGACATCAGCGTATTGATCAAAATGCGTAATAAACTTAATTGTTGCGAACCCAGCTGCAGCAAACGCAACTTCCCATTGATCGTTCCGAGTCTCCACAACAATCTCTGTTGATGGTAGACATTCATTTTGGAAAGCAACAACTTCATTAACGAAGGTTGTCATATCAGCAGTTCCATTTGTGCAAGTAATCGAGCTACGTCCGTCGATGTACACTTTTTTATCTGCTAGATATGATTTTGGGACATCATCTAGGCGAATCAAAGCTTCCTTATCAACAGAAGTATAGTGCAGGGTTGAAAGATATTCATCCGTGCTTGTTTCAACGCAGCCAGTGCCGTTCGTTCCGTCGTCGAGTTCATTATCATGATAAAGCCAAAGCGTTCCATCTGCAGATAAACGAACATCAAGTTCAACACCATCACACCCATCCGTGAGTAAGGCCATTTGAATTGATTCTAGACTATTATCATGGTAAAAGGCATTGACAATTTCCAATCCATTGCCACCATGACCGAGAATCTCGATATTGCTGTAAGTACTCTTTTTCTGGCAAGCAGAAATAACGAGGATCACAGCACTAAAAAGTATAACTAACCCCGATTTGCGCATAGATTCCTAAACTGTTAAAATTGACTCTTTTTCCCAAAGTGGAACTGTAAAACGATTCATTGATCCAACCGCCATTCACCGAATGGACAAACTTGACATTTCTTCCAACCTGGAGACGATACCCTGCATAGACTTCATTCCAATTATGCGCCGTTTTTCCTTGTATAATTAACTTCTGACGTGAATATGCATAAACGATCTCTGGTCCAAAATCAACCAATCCTTTTCGAACCAAAAAGTAACTCGATCCTACTGAAATCCTAGGCGTGATTCTTCTCTGAGCAAAAGTGGAAGTCACTCCAAATTCTAATTTAGAGGTCAAATGAAAATGATTCCAGCGGTGTCCGTACCCCACACCAGTTTGATAATCCAAACGATTAAATCCAGCCGAAAGTTCAACGCTCTGGGCATTGGCTAAGGAAGTAACAAAAATGAAAATGATGGAAATTAATAAACGCACGTTAGATCTTTGGACATTTCTTACAATGTAGTCCTTTCTTCTTAAACTTCTTACAGCACTTCTTTTTTTTGCAGGCAATAGAGCAATCAAAATTGACTGTACTTTGAACAATTGGAAGTGCCTGTTTTTGCATCTATTTAGAATTAATCTAAACAAAGGTAGTTATTTTGTTTGATATATCATCAAAAGAGGATGTTTTGAATAGCTCGAAAAGTGTTCGCATGTGCTTCAATGATGTACTTAATTTCTTCACTGTATCCACCACCCATCGTGCAAACAACAGGAGCACCAAGGTCTTCCACCACATTTAAGACGAATTCATCTCGCTGTTTACATCCATTCATGGTAAGGGATAACCTTCCGAGCTTGTCAGTTTTTAACACATCCACTCCAGATTGATAAAAAATGAAATCCGGAGTAAAATCCTTTAGAACCAATTCCAAGTTCTTTTGTAATGAACTTAAGTACGCTTCATCTTCTGTACCATCAGGAAGTTCGATGTCCAAATGTGACAGTTCTTTCTTCAGTGGATAATTATTCTTCCCATGAACGCTAAAAGTGAATACATCCTTTGAATCGCGAAACAACTCGGCTGTTCCGTTTCCTTGGTGCACGTCCAAATCTATAATTAAAATTTTCTTTGCCAAGTTCTCATTCAAAAGCCAATTTGCCGCTATCGCTTGGTCATTCAAGAGGCAAAAACC
>CAJQOB010000066.1 GCA_905479845.1 uncultured Flavobacteriales bacterium | reverse complement strand
TGCATTAGACGTCCATCCGAGGCAATCGCCGTGAACTCTATTGAAAGTTGATTCTCCCGTGTCTGCCTTGTATGTTAGGAAGTATGGATCTCCAGGTCCAACATAGAAAGGATGAACAATGTTCAATGTCTGATCATCAATTAAAACTAGGTGTGACCCAACTTCATTTGTTCCTTTACTTAAATCATCCCAGATGTGATCAATGTTTACATTTGGTTTCCAATCATTCGTTTTGAGGAAGAAATTTTCATTCCCCCATTGGAAGAATGCAAATCGCGTCCATCCCTTGGCCCATTGGTGCGCCCATACTACATCCACTGCTAATGGTGGCATCCCATTCGTTGAAGTAGATGTTGCAGAAACGGTCCAGATATTCACCGAACCATCTGTGTGATTGTATCCCAAAACGAATACTTGCCCTTGAGAAACCAAAGGCTTCACTTCAGTCAAGTTTGTTGTATACGGATAACGTGTATGGTAAAAGTGTAATGGATGCTCTGATTTCAAATCATCCGTAATCGGATAAAAGTACATGTGTCCATTCTTTGATTGGTAACACATCACATGTAGTTTATTCGCCATGTAGAATGGTTCAACTGTATCCCAGTTTTTACCTAAATCTAATCCGTTCTCAACTTTCGTGAGGAAAGGGGCGGAATCAGAAAGTTTGTACGTGTCTGTAGTCCCTGTGGTACCATCATACCCTAACAAGTATTGCTCTCCACCAACTTTAATAACGCTGGTACTATTGTATGCTGACGCCAGTTCTTCATGTCCGGCTTGTTCTACAAGCAATTTATCTCTTTGGTCAGTAGCTTTGATTGAATATATTGCTGCTTCGCTCATTTCGTTTATGTTTAAATTAATAAGTATTTCATTCGCCTTTTCAAGTTAGGCTCTCTTCGTAAATTTTAATTGGCTCTGGTTCCGCTCCACTTACTTGATAGTATGAGGCGGTGGCTTCGTTCCCCTTTCCATTCAACTGAATAATTTCGAATCCACGGTTATACCAGCCATCTTTCAAGCTCAATTGTAAATCGTCCCGAACAAAGGGAACATCATAGTTGATCTTATACGGATCTTCGGTTTCCGCTACAGGAATTGCTGAGTGTCCAACACATCTACCTTTTCTCAAATTTTGAAGTTGATCGTCAGGTTCGTTCGTTGCCTCAGGCCATCCCTCGGGTCTGAAATTATCTTCGTAAATACAGAGGTTATGCTCGTGACCCCAGAACCAAGCTGCTACTTTATCAAAGTAAGTACCGAAGCCTTTCCAAAGCCTTGTATTGACCCCTGCTCGATTTGTATCTTGCGGATCAGGTTTCCCGTCCACCTTTCGTTGTTCTACACCAACTTTCTGATTCCTTGAGTACACTTGATGGTGTCCCAATAAAATCGTTCGCCCTTGGTGCTCATTCAAGTGGTAGTGATGCCAATCCAGCTCATCTGGCCGTACATAAACCATATCAGGTTCAATGATTGGGTTATGCGCAGTTCCCGCATCCAAGTGAAGGTCTTTCAATGCTTGATCCATTTTACTCGCAGGACCTCCCATATAGTGACCATGGAAACTGGTATCCATTCCTAAAAATTGCCAGCCCTCATCTTCTGTATCGAGTTTGAAAAACGACGCTTGTTGACGTTGCCCCTCTTCTTGAACAAGTAAATTCGAATCGAGACACTTGAAATAAGGTATTGCTCCAGTGAAGTACTCGTGATTTCCAGGTAAGGTAAACACAGGAATATTCACACCTTGATCCTCAAATACAGCTTTGATCAACCCTATAAAGTAACGGTTGAACTCCTCCTCTGTTCCTGAGTAATAGACGTCTCCTACGTGCAAAATAACATCAGGTTTAAAGGACAATGCTCCTAATAAAACAGCGGCAGCGACATCCGTACCAGTACCGATATCACCAATCAGTGCAACCGTTGCATCAGAGGGAATTTTCCAATCGATCACACCATAGTTATAGTCGCCGTTACCGAACTTTGGATCTCTCCATGAACGATATTGAGGTTTCTGACTGAGGTGCATTGGATAATCCCAATAGTACTTGACGTATAAGTCAAACATACTTTGCCATTTGGGATTTCCAAACTTGAAACTCGCCAATTGCTCTTCCAAGTCTTTCTCTATCTCCTTATTCTCAGCGATACAAGCATGAGCTTTTCGATGATGTAAATAAGCCAAATAAGCAATTACTTCAGGATCTTCCTCACTATGGATTCCTTCATCCGGTTTTGGCACTTCCGCGCTTGTTGCAACGGTTTTACAATAGTGCTCAACTCCCTTCATTAAAGGATGATCACTCGGTGTCCCTTTGTAATCTCCATCCTGATGAATCGCTTCAGCTGCCACCGTTTTTAAGAGTGACAGGTATTGTCTGTCGTGATGATCTATCGTACTCATGACTGTGAAGTTGGTCGATCCAATTGAATACTGAGACTGCTTGGGAATACTTGAGGAATTCCGTCTGGTTTTCCATCTTTTGTCCAATTATCCCATAAGCCAACAGGCATCTTGTACTTTGATGATTCCATATTCAGCCAAACTTTCGTTTCAGACGCTAATTCCTCGATCAATTTAGTTTGATCAGCTCCAGCTTCCCAGCAAAGCCAGATAACCGTATAATCGTCATCAGCACATAAAATGGCTCCATTTAAGCCTTCTGGTTTGTTTGTCTGAATAGATTTTGCCCAATTTAAGATCATTTCAATGAAATCAGAAGGGGCCTGATCTGGACTTTTCTGAGCCACCAAATGATGAACATCACTGATCATCCAATCGGCCTTTTGATCAATTAAGAAATAAGGCTGATCTTGATCTATTTTATCCTCTAGGAGAACAGGGAATCCTGATTTACTTTTTGTCGTATCGTACAAATCACCGTGTAGGTTCGTGTACGCTCGCACCGCCATTTTATTGAATCCTTCTTTATACGTTTCCTGATTCGTCCAAAACATTAAAGCCGTTTGATCCGGAACTGTATCGGGTTTCCCATCATTACTAGGCAAAGAAGGGAAGAACGCGTGCAATCCTGCATTTGGCTGTAATAAAGAACCTGCAGGCAAGAAAACATGTCCTAAGAAATCCGCAAAATCCTCATCCGTTCCTTTTTTGTATCCACGCCAAACGTGAACTGAATCTGGTGCCACAGGTTGTGGTGGAATTGGCATTTCCATCTCAAACTGGCGAACAAACTGCATGTTGAACGAATCTCCAGGTTTGACATCCATTCCTGGCCATTTGTCCCATAAGGCAGAACCATTTGGGAAGCTATAATCCTTCGGAGCAATCTCTGTTTTCCATGAACTCAAAGCTGCAAGCTCATCGTATCCAGGGTCAGATTCTCCATTCAATTGCCAGTAAACGATGTAATCATCACCGATACATAAAATAGCTCCATCAACATCTCCTCTTGATTGAATATCACTTACAATCGTTTGATATTTGGCAATGTTCGAACTATCTGCATCTGCCACTAAATGCTTCACTTTTCCGTGCATCCAATCAGCAGATTCATCAATTAAATAGTAGCATGAATTCAACTTTATCTCGCCACTGTAAAGTGTAGGGAAATCAGCCCCACTCTCCTTTGTGTAACATCCTCCATGTGTCAAAGTATATGTTCGACCTGCTAAGGTGTCAAATCCTGCTTCGTAGGTTTCCTGAGAATCCCAAAAAAGAATCGCCGTTTCGTCTGGCACTGTAGCAGGTTTCCCTTTCATCCCACAAGGAATTGCAGGAATATAGGTATCCAGTCCATTCTTGATTTGCATTTGAACCGTTGATGGAATAAAGGTTTGACCAAGACGCTGGAAGAACTCATCTTGAGTTAAAGAGTCCTGTTTGAAACCTCTCCAAATCCTCACCGCACTCGGTGGTATTTTAAATTGTGTTGTCATGATGTCTTTTTATTGTGGTTTACCTTTCGCTGTAATTTCCTCTACTACTTGGCTGATAAAACTTGCAGGAACATTTTCGTCTTCCTTGTTCTTATCGTAAGGGCATCCCTCAGGGAAGGTCCAGTGTTTGTTTACACAGAACTTACAACCTCCATCACTTCTTTTCAAGTAACCTTTCTCTTTGTCATCAGCCTTCTCGTAGGTCAATTTACCATCAGCGTACAGGTCCTCTAATACCTGTGCCATCTGAGCATGAGGATTGTAATAATCCCAACTCATTTCCTTCCAGCAATCAGCGTATTTCTCTTTGATTGTTGAGAGAATACTTTCGTTATCCTCTTCGCTCCAAGAATAAGAATCGTATCCTTTATCTGGTTCAGAAACTGTAATACGATCGTCTGATTTAATGAATTCGAAGCATTCAGGGTACGACTTCTCAAGTTCTTCCCTTTTTGCACTGTACAAGCGAATTTGAGGAAGGAAATTTGTACTAAACGAGAAGTGTGGAGTCACAATCAAACGCGTTTCAATACTATATGGTTTACCATCAATTTCCGTTTCAAACTTGAACATTGTCGGATCCTCGCTATCGATTGTCTCATGGAACAAAGTGAAGGCGTAATCTGACGGTCTTTCTGGAAGCGGTTTATTTCGATAAATTAAATTACCGAAGTACTTTTTGAACATGTTGTATGAAGATTCTCCAACCAAATACAACACTGAAGGACGCGTCATCACAAGTTGTTTCATTGCCCAAGCGTTCTTTAACACACAATTACTGATAATCAGATTTTCGCTGTCTTGTGATCCTCCCAAGAAACTTGGTTTCCAGTGAGGTGATGCACAAGCTACCATATCTAATTGACCAACGTCTTCACCAATTTTCAAATCGGCATCACCGAAACCTTTTGATTTCAAGAAATCGCTGAATGTGTTAAGGGTTGGAACAAATTGTTCGTAGTAGGTTTGTAATTTCTGATAGATGTTGACATTCTCGCCTGCCGGAACATCAAGCTTCGCAGCAATCGCATCACCAGCTTTAAAAACATTGGTTGGTTCTCTATCGTCAAATAACAAAACGTAGCGTGGCATTCCTTTTTCGCGCTGCAATGTTATTGTGATTTCTTCATCGTCATCATCATATTTGATCACCAAATCAAAAGTAGGTCCAGCTCCAGGTCGTTCTGCGGAAACAATTTTCCCGTCCTTCGAAGCCTTAATCTGATCTTGCGTAACAGTAACCGTTTCGGTAACGGTAATTTCAGAATCATTCAGTAAATATTGTTTGACGTAATCAAACTCGTAACGCTCTTGGTATACGTTTCTGTAACGGTAATAGTAAGCGTATTTCGCAAAACCATCGGTACCGTTATCTGAAGAAAATCTAGGATACGCCCAAGACGCACCGTTTGTTCCTGGAGCAAAAGCGGTCATGTTAGGATTAATTCCAATCGTCATGATTGGCGTTTTTCTACAACCATCCATTACTTCTCCATTCGGAAATCCAGATTCAACTGTTTCTCCTTCGATCCACTCATACATTTCTGGAGTTCCTTTTGGATCATTCTCTTTTGGGAAGTTCTCCTTAAAATCGAACAATGGATAAGGACCGTAGCTTTGATCATTTGGATTATCCGGCCAGAAGAATTTACACGTACCACAAGGTCGTACGTTGTAAACCAATTCTATTTCCATTGGATCATCCGTTGATATTGGAGACATTTGTCTCTTTGGGTTATAATTTGAGCTCATATTGTCTGGTTTATAGGTTATTATCTGCCGCAATCGTGGCCCATGTTAGAATAGCGCCATTCATACTTGAATAGAATCCGAAATGCTCGTAAATCCCTCCTGAAAAGGCATTTCTCAATCCATCGGCAAATGGTTTCCCATCTTTCTTCACGAAAGGCACAACTGGATCGGAAATATTACGAACCATTACACAATCAACTCCCATGCGTTTAGCCACAATACCAACTACCGTATCATCCATTTCAAGAGCAGCGTACTTGTCACCATCTTCTGGCGTAGCGATATAGTAATAATCCGTTGTTAGCATCGGAACATCCTTTTTGTCCAACCCTTTTGGAGAACCTAAGTTCTTCGGATCAATTGCTTCGTTGATAAAATCTTCAATTGTACATGTTCCTTCCCACGCTGGATTTCCTTTTTCAGGATTATGAATTGTTTCGTAAAGAACTTCATTCAATTCTTCCATCGTTACAACCTGATCTAACTTGAACAATAGATTTTCCTCCACTTGTTTAAATAGATCCATTGAAGGGAACCACGTATCACAACTAACAGTTGCTCCTTCCAAATACTCGTTTGCTTCGTATTTCTCTTTTGATTTTTCTGAGTCTGGGTCCTGTTCAATTTTAACCACTCCACAATTCGTGAATACCGCATCTCCGAGACATTCGTTTACTGAAGCCCCTCCAGCTGTTCCAATTGTATACAATTGACTTGGTTTACTTTCTTCCAAAATTACTTCAACCATTTTCTCCAATCCTTTTCCGTATGGAGGGTGCGCCAAGTGTGCACTGGCTTTCCAAAGGAGAACATCTAATTCTTTCCCGTTTTGATTCGTGATTTTAACCATTCTGTAATATCCCCATAGGTAATATCCTTCGAACGAAGAATCTTCATTTGCACGATACGACCATTCCTTATGAAAAGCCTTTGAACTTGTTGTTCTAGTTGTATCGCTGTTTACGAAAACATGATCCAATGCAGACCATTCAGCAACTGTCCAAGTAATGACAACTACATCTGCTTTTGGGAGTGGAGTTTCCTTGGAAGGATTTCCAAGATCAACAACTGTTGGTGCTTTTTGGTTAATGAGAGACCAATCAATTTTAGGTAATGGTGGCAAAGTTTCAGCGTGTGAAACATGCACATCTTTAGATCTGTTTGACATTTGTTAGAGTTTAGGGTACTGACAAAGCGCTTGGTAGTTAAGCTTTATCAATACGGTGAATAAAAAATTAAGCGTTGTTATTTATAAATCGTGGTCCGAAAAATACAGGAGTTGATAAGTCTGTATATCGGGATAGTAAGTCGTATTCATTCGGGTAAATCGTACTAAGATCTTCCACTAGTTTCTTAGGTACTTCGTAGCGCATGATGTAGAAGCACGATTTCACACGCATTTCCATCATCGCACCAACTGCTGCACCAAATTTTGGCCAAGATTCAGCGGCAGGTCCATTCCACATGGCATCAAGATCATTCATGATTCCTGTGTAGGTCTCATCGAACCCATCTAGTGCATCTGAGAGTGCTTTCAAATCTTTGTTATTTGGATCAGATTCCGAATAACTTTTCAAGAGTGCTTTGTATCCATCCGATGGAATTGCCAAAGTATTTGTAACTACAGGCCACGAAATTTTGTGCCCCTTGAAGAATTCAGGTTCTGTCTCCCTAGAAAGTTTGATATCCCCTTCTAGCTTTTGAAGTCGAGCTCCGTAGTAAATTTCTCCAAAGCGCGCATAGTGTGACTCCTCATCCTCAAACGATTCAGCCCATAGGTCACCTGTATCAGAACCTTCACCCTGCTCAATAATTTCATTGATTCCATTGATTAATTGATCAACCTCATCTGTATTATCTGGGTGATCTTCTTTTAATTGAATCGTTGTGAAACCGATGTTGTCTCCAACTTGATTTGAGTATGTGTCAGCAGGGGCTGAAAGCACTTTTCGTACTGTCTCTCTTACTTCATCCGCATTTTGCGTGATTGCTTCTTTCAAACCTCCGTATATTGTTCCAATTGAAGGGTACTCCTCTTTTTTGAATTCTTCAGGTAGAAGGTAGGTTGGAGATTCTAGACGCATGAAGTTCTTTAATTGAGGAATACTCAATCGTGCTAGTACAACCTCTAAGTCTGGCTCTGCCCCTCCTGGCAAGCCCTTTCCTGGTAATTGTGGACTCAAATTCTTGATGGAAGGTTTTCCTCCCAATGCTGAAAGGATGTTACACGAAATAGCCATGTGTACCATTTCTTCCATTACAACGCTACGAATCAAATTGTAGGTTGTGTAATTCTGTACTTCTAAGGAAAACATGGTCGACAAATACAAAGGAAGTGTTGCATGCTCTAGTTCAACTGCAGATTGAAGAACGTCTTTTATCCAATCTAAATCTCTATTCTCTACAGACGAACTTAGATAGGCATTAATTGAAGTGGTTTTAGACATTTGTTTTGTTTAAATAGTGGTAAATAGAGCCTAAGAACTCAAAGCTTCAAAATATTGATTTATAGACCTTTTAGCTATTCTACAATCTCACATTTTGAACTTCTATCGAAGGTCAACACCCGAATATAGCCATAATTATTTAATCCGTGAATTCAATCTTTTACTGTAACTTTAGTATCTCACTAAACGCTATCACATGAATGTAAAAAATGAAAAAGGCCAGAATGTTGACTGGTGGTTTATCTACAAACTACCCAAACATGTTGGTTCAAAGGACAATGACGGAGGTCGGTACCTTTACTACGACGAAAAAAGTACAAAACTCGAATTATCCGACCTTGCGCTCACCAAAAATGAAGGAGCACTCTACGAAACTCTTGAAGAAATCTTCGGAAAGGATAAAGATCAGGGATATATCGTGTACAATGATGAAAATCCTGATGGAGATGGTGACCAACAGAAACGCGGACACTGCAAAGGAATCTTGTGCTTCAACAAAACAAAGGATACGGGAATCATGTTGCTCCATTCTGTTCCCCGATTTCCCTTCAAAGGAGAATTGACCTTGCCTGACAAAGAGCTGACTTACGGTCAAACTTTTCTTTGTATTGAATTGTCTGGCTACGACGTAATTGAAGATATCGCAGCTCAGATGTTGACTCAGCAAAACCCTGAAGTAAATGTGAAAGATTCAGTCCTACCAAAAAACATTGGTAAAACCGAGGCTCTGTACAAGTTGTATCATGAGTCGGACATTGAAGAATCAAAAAAGCCATCCACAGTCAAATTCAAATCTAAAAAAGGTAAAGACTTTCAGCTCGTTGCAAAAAGTAAGGTTTGGAATGATGATTTCTGGATTGACCTTGTTGCTCCTACTCTAAAAGTTGATATGGACGTTGAGTCTTGGAGAAGAGGACCTGTAACTCCGTCAAAAGACAAAGAATCTCCAGATGAAATACTCGATGTTATCAATATTGATCTAGCACCAATTGGGCTTAAAGACTATACGTGGAAATACACCCAAGATCATGCTAAATGGGGTGTTAGTGTTAAAAAGGACGAAAAGAAAGGGAAATGGGTGTGCGTAGCTGACATCAACTGTATGATCTCTCAAGAGAAAAGAGGTGGTGGCGGAATCTGCTTTAAAGAGCCAAAACTCCATGATAATTTACTCTCGATTATCTCACAAACGAAAGAGGAGAAATAGATATTCCACTTCCAATCTTGGAATAATTTTTCATTGGTGCTCGAGTAATTACTCGGGCACTTTTTATTTCAAGGTAATACTTACGGGACAGTGATCCGATCCGAAAATATCGTTATGAATTTCAGCTTTACTAATCGTTGAAGCAATAGATTCAGAGGCTAAAAAGTAATCGATTCTCCAGCCTACGTTTCTTTCTCTTGCTCCACCACGGTAACTCCACCACGAGTATTTCACCTCATCGTCGTTCTTTAGGCGAAAAGTGTCAACAAATCCCTTGGATGTGTAATTATCCATTCCATCAATTTCTTCCTGCATGTGACCTGCGCTCTTATTGTAATTCGGTTTTGGACGAGCCAAATCAATGGACTTATGTGCCACGTTGAAATCACCACACACCAAAACTGGTTTCTTCGCTTCCAAGTCTTTCAAATAATTGAGAAATGCAGCATCCCAAGTTTGACGGTAGTCTAGGCGTCGCAGATCATTCCCTGAGTTGGGAGTATAAACAGTTACTACATAATAATCATCAAACTCCGCAGCAATTACACGTCCTTCTGTATCGTGCTCCTCAATTCCCATATCATAGGAAACAGAAACTGGCTCAACCTTAGAAAGTATCGCTGTACCTGAATATCCTTTTTTATCCGCTTCATTCGCATACACATGGTAACCATTCAAGTCTCCAATGGTTTCTTTTACCTGCTCTACTGTTGCTTTTGTCTCTTGCAAACACAGCACATCAGGAGATAGTTTTTTCATATCCTCTGGAAAGGTCTTCTTTGAAATTGCTCGAACTCCGTTTACGTTGAATGATACTATTTGCATGTTGTATTATTGAATGATTAAAAGATTCAAAAATGAATGGATCAAAGATAAGAGAATTCAAGCTTTTAAAACCGAAAGTTTGTGCAACAAAAAATCCCGACCTTAAATCTACCGTGCGATAGATAAAGGTCGGGATTTAAACCAATGTTTAGATTTTATTAGTTCACACGAACCAATTTATCAGTAACCAATGTTGATCCATTCGCATCGATCAATTGGTAGAAATATGTTCCGTTCGAATAACTGCTTAAGTTGAATTGTGTCAATTCACTGTTCACTGTTTTCGTTTCAATTACTTTACCAACCAAATCAACAATTGTAATTGTATG
>CAJQOB010000065.1 GCA_905479845.1 uncultured Flavobacteriales bacterium | reverse complement strand
CCCATGGTGAAGTCACAGATTTCCTTCAGCGGAACAGCAACTCCTTGCATGGATTTCACTTTCATATTTTCCAAATCAGAAAGAGAATTTCGATCTCCTTTTGGATAGCGTACCCAAATCTTTACTTCATCCGTTCCGATGATGACACGCTGCGCTTCTTGTCCGAAGAATCCTTGTCGAACTTGGGTCAATACCTCACTTTTTGTGATCCCAATCATGTCGGCTTGCGGTCGCATGGTCAGGTAAACTTCTTTCTTTCCGGGAGGCATGTTGTCTTTGATGTTAATCACGCCTTCCACCTTCGCGAGCTCAGTTTTAAACATGTCGCGCGCTCCTTCAAGGCTTTTTTCATTTTCCGAAGTGAATCCGAGTTCGATTTCTTTTCCTAATCGGTTAAACCCTCCAACGAAGGTTTCCTGCGCCAATTTCGCTTCAGGTGAAATCTCCAGCCTTCGAATAATTCGATTCGTAAGAGTATCGAGAGGAGTTTTGGATTCTTCGGCATCAAAGAAAACCATTAGCCCACTCGCGTGGTTTCCAACTTGTCCAAGGTTTTGTGCGAAACCGATGTTACTCGAGAAATAGGAGAGGAGTGTGTCCCCAGATTCATCGATGATTCGTTGGTTTTCCTCCATCAGAATATCAGTTGCACTCGCAATAAACTTGTCGGACTTCGCTTTGTTATCCCCAGGCATGTAAACCGCTTCGATGTTGATGAAGTCTGGTTGGATATCTGGAAAGAAAGTAAATCCAATCACTCGGGAACCGAGCAATCCGAATGTCAAGAACGTAAACACGAGCGGGAACAAGAATCCTGCGATGTACCACCTGCGCTTCGTTCCAATGATGTTTTCAATCGCTGCTTTGAACCAGTTGTCACGAATGTACTTGATGGCACGATCCGCCGTACCGCGAACTTTTAGCTCAATGGGAGATTTGGAATATCCAGCGAGGAAAACGAAAATCCCTACAAAAATCAATGCGATAGGAAAGAGGTACAGAGCTCCTGAAACGTCCCCTGAAGGGAATAGGAAAGTCGCCAAATACATGATTGCAACCCCAAGTCCCATGAAAATTCCACCTTTTGCGTAGCTCCATTCGTGAACTTTTCCTTGCTCGTCTTTTAAGACGTTGTCATGTCCGAGGTGAGCTGGAAGAATAATGAATGCTTCAAATAGTGAGAAAGCAAGACAAGCAATCACAACAAAGGCCATCTCTTGCATCATTTCCATTCCTTCAACAAAAAGAAGAATGCTGAATGCAACGATTGTCGTCAAAACAGATGAAAAGACCGAAGGCAAAACCTCCATTGTTCCGTCTAACGCCGCTTTTCGTGCCGATTTACCTTTCTCAAAGTGTGTATAGATGTTTTCGGCAATTACAATTCCATCATCAACTAAAATTCCTACTACGAGGATCATTCCGAAGAGTGAAATCATGTTGATTGACATTCCATAAGGTAATCCGAAAATGAACATTCCCAGGAATGAAAATGGGATACCAAATGCTACCCACGCGGAGAGTTTTAGATTGAGGAAAAGTCCGAGGAAAAGCAAAACAAGAATTAACCCCATCAAGCCGTTACTTGAAAGAAGGTCGATACGGTCGTTCAGCATGCTATTGAACTCGTAGTAAATGTCAAAGCTAAAATCAGCTTGTTCTTCGTTGAATTCCTCTTGGTATTCGCCTAGTTGATCAGTGATATCGGTGATGTCCTGCTCTGCTGTTTTTTCAATTTGAAATTGAACACAGGGGAATCCGTTGTATTTCGCGTCTTGCGATGATTCAGTAAATCCAACGATTACATTGGCAACATCACCTACTGTGATTTTCTCTCCACTCGGAGTTGTTCGAACAACAATTTTCTCAATTTCAGCTTTGCTGGTAACACGACTATTTGAACGAACGTTCATTTCTTCAACACCCCCGCGAATGATCCCTGTGGTAATGTCAATGTTTCTTGACCCAACAGCTAATGCTATCTCTTGAAAGGATAAATTGTATCGAAGTAAATCTTGTTCGCTCGTGTTGATTGATATCTCTTTTTCAGGGAAACCAGTCATGGTGATCTGCGTGATCACTTTGGTGTTCAGTAGATCTCGTTCGATCTTAGTGGCCATGTCTGTGAGTTCCGTAATACTCGCAGAATCTGATTTGGCTGAAACACCCACGAAGGCAACAATACTTGCCATGCCACGAGACTTGTTCAAGTTCACAAGAGGTCTTTCTGCACCTTGAGGGAAAGAATTGATGGAGTTAACCGCGTTTTCAATTTCATTGAGCAGCTCTTCCATGTCAGTATCAGGAAAGGCTTGAATACTGATCTGCGACATGTTCTCAACGGAAGTAGAGTTTACCTTTTCAATTCCTTCGAGCCCCTTTACCGCTTGCTCGATTTTGATGGTCACACCTTCCTCCATTTCTGCAGGTGATGCTCCAAGGTAGAGAACGCTTACGCTAATAGTGTTTGGGTCGAGCTCTGGGAAAAATGATCGTTGCATGGTGAAAACCGAGAACAGACCAAACATTAACACAATCGCAATGGCTGCATTTCCCCAGACGGGACGTTTTATGAAAAATTCAATAACCTTTCTCATGCCTAACGTTTGATTCCAATGTATTTCTTCTGCGGATCAACTTTTTCAAGTTTTTCCAGAACGAGTTGCTCTCCATTTTTCAAACCAGTGATGAACAGTGAATCTGGAACTTCTCCAACCTGAAGGATTTCACGTTGGATCATTTTTCCTCCCTCAAGAAGTGTCACTTTTCCTTTGTCCACTGCGGCACGTGGAATTGCCATTACTGTTTTCGTTTCTTCTTCGGGGATCGTAACGGTTAAAAACATTCCGTTGTAGATTTGATTTCCTTTTTCAGGCTTGATGGAGTAGTAGACATCCACTGATTGCGTTTGTTGATTCACTACGTCTGAGATCCGAATGATTTTTCCAGTTCCAATGTGTCGTCCTTTTGAATCTTTGAAATCAGCTTGTTTCTGATTTTTGAATTTATCGAGATCTTCCATCGCGATAGGGATTTTAACCTCAAAATCTCCAGTCTTGGCGATTCGGGCAATCATCATTCCTGGGCTTGCGACTGCTCCGGGTTCGGCATTCACCGAGATTACTGTTCCACTGAATGGTGCATGATAAGCGTATTTTTTGAGTTGCTCCTCCATGCTTTTCAGCGTGTAGTATTCTGTAAGAATGTTTCTTCCAACGATGAACAGACTTTCTTTTTCAGAGTTTGTTGGAGGGAATGCTGGAAGTGATTTTGCATCAGGGTTGAGCCCATTCAAAAATTTAACCCACTTATCTCTTTCTTGTGGGAAATCCAATTCGATATCAGGTAACGAAGCCACGAGAATAGTCGTCAAGCCAGATTTTCGTGCTTTCAAGGTGTAGAGAGCATCTGAATTATTCAGGCGATACAGCAATTGTCCTTTGCGAAACTTGATCCCAGGCTTCATGGTTACCGCGCCTCGAATTAACTTACCTTGAACTTCAAAGGAGATGTTGATTTCTGCGTTCGGGTTCACTTGGCCATACGATTCCATAGAAACCGTTCTCATCTTGTTTTTGACCTCTCGAATCGGAACGTAAACTGTTTTTTCTTCAGGTTTAAGTTCCTTTACTACGTCTTTCTTGTTGTTGGCTAGTGCGATATAGATCACACCGGAGATAACGACGAAAATGGCGAGTAAAATTAGTTGACTTCGCTTCATAAATTTGCAATCAGATATAACTGTATAAAAGTACAAATCGAAAGGGCATTTGGTTCAATAAAAAAGTATGAAAAGCAGATACACGTGTTGAAGAGTCGGATAGTAGGATAAAGATGGTGAATTCTATCATGTGGAAAAAGATGTTGAAAACCTTAAAAGTAGTGTTGATAACATTGAGATAATAGTGTGTACCTTTGTTGTTAACAAGCAGTAAGACTCTCAACCTCAGGAATATGTTTGGTTCAATTTTAAAGAAGAAAGTAAGTAGTGATAAGCTCGCAAATGTGTTTATCAATGGTCTGTTTGACGCAACGCAGCGCGGCTTCCCAGTTGTTGCTGAATTCATCAATGAAGATGCTTCTTTCTCTACTCAACCAAACGTTGATTCCCAAGATCACCACGAATTTTCTCTGATTGTATTGATCGGAAATATGAATTTACTTGAAAGTACTTTCGATGGTGAACAAGCGTTTGAAGTTGAGCGATTGATTTTCGAAAAGCTATCTAAGGCTTACGGAATGAGTGTTTTTGAGTTTAAATCAATGGTGAAAGATTACCGTCACCTGATGAGCCGCTTGAATCACCCTTCGAAGAATGTGGTTTATGCGATGTCAAAGACAATTTTTGATAAGTATACCCTGTATAACTTCCAAGACGAATACTTTAGAAGAATGCAAGTGCCAAATCCTTTGTTCTTGAAACGAATGGATGAGTTGATGGAAAATTTCGTCTGGGATTGGGATGCTTTCTTCAAGAAGTACAAGGTAGACTAGATCTGCACTTTCAAGTTCCTTTTTGTGTTTTTTGAATCATCGACAAATTAGCCTGTTACTGAAAGCGTTGTGTCCTTTGTGTCTTTGTGGTAAAAAATGAACAGCCAAGTTCGCCAAGGCGCAAAGAGCTTATGGGGTAAAATTACGTGAAGGATTTGTGGATAGATTGGTAGAACTAGTTACGGACGTACACCACCTTCTTCGTTTCAAAGAATTCTTCAGAATAAAAATCGGGTAGATCGAAGTATTGAATAGCTTTCTTTACTGTTGCCATTTCTTCTTTCAAATCGCCTCCTTTCAGATAGAGGATTCCATTCTTAAATGAATTGTTGTTTTGTTTGAGAAATTTACCTTTGGTCCAGAGTAAGAACTTAGGCATTGCTGTTACAGCGCGACTCACGATGAAGTCAAATTGTTCCTTGATGTTTTCCGCACGTTCGTGTGTGGCGCGCACATTATTCAATCCAAGCGCATTTGCGACTTCCTTAACGACTGTAATCTTCTTTCCAATAGAATCAACCAATAAGAAATTAGAATTCGGGAAAAGAATCGCTAAGGGGATTCCAGGAAATCCACCGCCAGTTCCAATATCTAGGATTTTACTTCCATCTTTGAATTCCATCACCTTGGCAATTGCCAATGAGTGCAAAACATGTCGTTCGTAGAAGTTATCTGTGTCTTTTCGAGATATTACGTTGATTTGGGCGTTCCATTCGGAGTATAGCTCCTCTAAACGTTCAAATTGCTCCTTCTGTTCATCGCTGATGTCAGGGAAATACTTAAATACGAGATCAATACCATTCATGATTAGATCGTGTCTTTCGTGTTCTCAATCATATTTGAGAGGAAGTCGCGAGCTCTGAAAAGTTGAGCTTTCACTGTCCCCAACGGAAGTCCCAGCTCTAAAGAAATTTCTTCGTAACTCAATTCTTCAAAGTAACGTTTCTCAACAAGGATTCTGTAGCGTGGTTTGAGTTTGCTCACAAGTGTTCTCATGTGAATCACCTTTTGCTTCTTCATGATCGTTTCTTCCGGATCAAGCGTGTTGCTCTTTGCGTCGATGTAAATTGTTTCTCCATCGTTGCTCTTGATTCCAGAATCCATTGAAGTCACTTTGATGCGTTTCTTTCGAATGAAATCGATACAGTTGTTAGAGGCAATTTTGAATAACCACGTGCTGAAAGCGTAGTTGGGCGAGTATTGTTTTAAACGGTTGAATGCTTTTCCAAATGCTTCGATCGTTAAATCATCTGCATCGTCAGTGTTCTTCACCATTTTTAGCATCATGTAATAAATCGATTCTCGGTAACGGTCCATTAATTCACCGTACGCCATTTGATCTCCTTCAATTGCAGCTTCAACCAATTCCAGGTCTTTTTTTGCTTTGTCTGATAGATGATCTTGATTTTTTACCATTTGTCCGCTTCTGTTTTACTCACTGTATAGAACATGATTGGAGTCCAAATTGCATAAAAGATGTCCCATAGAGGTAACCATGCGACGAAGGTGTTTTCTTTGATTTTTCTAAATGCTTTGCCGAAAACAATCCATTTAACCGTCAATATGAAAACAAAAATAGCTAAGGCAATCCAAAGGTATTCGTATACTAAACACAAAGAAACAAAGGAAATCAGCATGAAAAGCAGACTAAGTGGGTAGATTCCTAACAGCAGTTTTTTAATAACCTTGTATTTACTCGCTGTAGTGTAATGTCTAGCTTTCTGTCTAGTCCATTTTTTGAGCGTTTTCGGGGCTTTTGAGTAGCAGAATGATTCTGGCTCAATGTTGATTGTGTAGTTTTGATTTTTCGCGGCCTCCTGAATGAACAAATCATCGTCACCAGATGCTAGCGAATAGTGCGATTTGAATCCACTTACGCTTTCGAAGGTTGTTTTTGTATAGGCGAGGTTTCGACCTATTCCCATGTAGGGGAAGCGTGCCTTTGCCATTGATAAGTAGCTCATTCCTATCCAGGCGGTATCGAAGCGCATCAAGCGATTGGCAAAGCCTTTACGTTTGTAAACAGGTCCATATCCGAGAACGATTTCGCTCTTCTTTGAGAAACGGGCCGCCATGCTGTATAGCCATTGGTCAGAATTTGGCTTGCAATCTGCGTCTGTGAAAATGAGGTGCTCGTTTTTTGCGGCTTTAATCCCCAAGGTAAGTGGGAGCTTTTTTCCAAATTTCAAATGTTTGTTTCGCTCAATCTCAATGATTTTTAGATTAGGATATTGCTGTTTGTAAGCGTCGAGTACATATTTCGAGTCATCAATGGATTGATGATTCACAACAATTACTTCAAAGTTTGGGTAATCTTGCTCAAGGATGAAAGGAAGGAATCGGTACAAGTTCTCAGATTCGTTTCGTGCAGCAATGATCACGCTTAATCCAGGAGTTTCATTTCCATTTTTCTCCTTTCGAATCTGGTGAAATGCTAATTTCCCAAAAATGAAAACGACGTACAGGAATTGCACGAATGCAAAAAAGCAAAACGCGAAAAACACGTAGGTGATGGGGGCGTATAAATCAAAACTTGGAAGGAATTCCAACATGCACTCTTATTTGCTTACAAATATGCGGCACTTTTTAGTGTTGATTGATTCCTTATCACGAGAGTTTTTAACAAACTTGTTCACGGAGGGGAGTGGTTGGAAAATGATAAAACGAAAAAAGCACGATACATAATAACGTACCGTGCTCTTTTACTGTATTAAACTTCTGTCTAATTACTTTTTCACCATTCTAATGATGCTTGTACCTTGAGATGTTGAAACGTACGCAAGGTAAACACCTGCTTCATATTTATTTGCGTCAATTGTAATTACGTTTCCTTCAACGGGTGTGTCTAATAGAACAGCTCCTTGAAGGTCATAAACAACTACATTATCAATATCTGTTAATTCTGAAAGGATTGTCCATTGATCAGAACTTGGGTTTGGGTAAATGCTTAATCCAGCGATCTCCATATCACTAACCCCTGCAAATGGATCACCAAACATCACATCGTCGAAATAGTAAATTTGCTCTCCGGCAGTTGCTCCATCTATTCCAAAGTTGAAGAAGATCGAAGCCAAGTCGTACGTCCAACCATTTCCAAGACCATCGCTTAATGTCGGTGTTCCTGCAATTTCGTTCGAGAAGTCGAATACTAAGGTCTCCCAATCTCCTGCGACAGATGTTGTCAATTCAGTTTCACATGTTTCTGCGTTGTTTGCCGAGTTTTCAACCTTCAAACGAATCGGTGTTCCAGAAGCTGGCGACCAAACTCTCACTGAGATAAATGTCTCAGTTGCAGTAAATGCAATATCAGTTGCAAACCCAGCTGGCGTTCCAATGCTTGTTCCTGCCCAAACTTCAGCTGAATCGGTTTTAACAACTTCCATCACTGTGTTTGTTGGATCTGTAGGGTCAGTAATTATTGTAGACGCGTTGTTTCCAAAATCAGTCATTGTGTAATCAACATTGGCATCTTCAAACGTTACTGGCATATCAATTTGATCGAGAGGGTTAACCGGCGCTCCGAACATTACATCGTCGAAGTAATACGTTTGAGCACCTGCTGTCGCTCCATCTGTTCCGAAATTGAAGAAGATTGATGCCATTGTGAATGATTGTGTAACATCCAATGCCGCCGTTCCGGCAACTTCGTTGGAGAAGTCAAATGTTAGTGTTTCCCATCCATTAGCGACTGTTGTACTTGTTTC
>CAJQOB010000064.1 GCA_905479845.1 uncultured Flavobacteriales bacterium | reverse complement strand
GTTTTTGTATCTCAAATTTTGCAAACGTATGGCAATGCGTTTTTTCTTAAGTGTTTCGAAAGAGCCGCCTATTCCAACAAAAATTTTTGATAAACGTGAAGATGCGATCGAGTGGTTGAAACAATTCACGCCAGATAAATTGAACTAATCTTACTTTTTTTGTTAAAAAAATAACTCTGACCTTGTAATAAGATCAGAGTTAACAATTTACTGATTGAATCAGTTGCTTCTTTCTGGTTATTGGTATTGCAGAGTTTACCAAATGCATATCTGGAGAGAGCCATTGTTTAGCAGTGAGCCAAGAATTCAATATGAGTAAAAATCCTTGGAGTGATATAGGGCAAGCTGTTAATGCTTTTGTTATTAATACTGGGGTAAAAATACTTGGTAGCAAGTGGGTTTTAGTAGGTATAAATACCTGTTTTAAGTTGGAGATTTTTTTTGCGCGTGATTTTCCTCAGAAAAATATGAGAATGACCTTATAGCTTGAGGTTTCTGGCGCATTCAGTAATGCTCTTTTGCCAGTTTTCGTCCTTCATAATGATTTCTGAAACCCCTTCGAGGTTTAAGCTTAAGGCAGTGTCGATATCAATATTCGCACTAAGGATAATCGTATTGCATTCCTTACCGTGTTTATTAATATGATCTAAGATCTCGTGTGCATTGGAGTCTTCAAGTTCATAATCCAAAAACAGCACATCTGGATAGTTGTTTTTACGAACGTGCTTGATGAATTCATCAGCTCTTGAAAAGCGATGAACGGTGTGTTTTTTTTGTGAAGGGAGGTTGTTTAAGAGCATCAATAGCTGAAAGGAGAATAATTCCTCGTCTTCAAGAATGACTACCTTCTTTGAAGTATCTGACTTATCGGGCGTAATGAATTCTATAATCTTCCAGAATGGATTCCCGCTTGATTTGGTTTTTAGGCTCGCTTCAAGAATTGAGTTCAATCCACTCTCATTTTCATTGCGTTTATTGAAAACGTAATCGGCTCCAACCTTTAACGCTTGAGTAATTTCTTCTAAGAGAAAGACACTTGACATTAAAACCAAAATGCTATTGGGTGCTTTCTCTTTATAGAACTCAATTACATCCAATCCATTGATTCCTGGCAATTGGTTGTCAAGAAAAATAATGTCTGGATTCTCCATTGATAGGTAATACGATCCGTTCTCCGAAGTATTTGATATATAGATATCTGACACCTTATTCTTGAGCCAGCTTTCAAGTTGACGCGCGAAGATCATTTCATCTTCAACAATTAATACTTTTAAATCCGACGAGCTCATGAAATGGTGTTTAGCGCTTTGTTCAAATATTCAATAAATTGATCTGTGAGCTTGAGCGCTCTAGTAGTGTCTTCGGAATCAACAGCGTTCTCAATTTCGCTTGCCAGAAGTCGACCATGGGTAAACTTGAGGGTTACAAGTGTGGTCGAAAGAAAGTGAGCCTTTTGTTTAAGTTCTCGGAAATTTGAATTCTTTCGGGATTCAATCAAATGAGTTATATCTGTAGGAATTCGATTCGAAAAAATCTTGATAAATTCATCAACTAGGTAATCTCCCTCTTTTTCTCTGAGTTCATCGAGAATGGCGTGAAAATCATCTTTCGCGTCAAATGTAGAAGGTTGATTGTTCGTGGGGAGTCCTTTCATTTATATTATCCTATCAGACAACTAAATTAGTGAAAAACAGACGCTTTGTAAGGAGGAAATGGTACAATCAGACGGATGGACAAGTATTTTCGATGAGCTGCATTTTTTTATTTCGTCATCCACGAACCTCCTACAGAAATTACATTATCCAGATCCAAATATTCTTCGAAAGTCGATTCGTTTACACCCCCTGTAGGGCAAAATTTCACCTGAGGAAAAACGTTTCCGTATGTTTTCAGCGCCTTAATCCCGCCAAATAGATTTGCAGGGAAAAACTTCAATGTGTCACAGCCATATTCAAGCGCTTGCATGATTTCGCTTGGAGTAGATGCACCTGGAATAAATGGAATTTTCGACGTCATGAAATGATAATAAAGTCTAGAAGTGAGACCTGGACTTACGATAAAGTCGACCCCAATTTCAACTAATTCATCAATTTGTTGAGTGTTGACAACGGTTCCAACCCCTAAAGTAATATCGGAGTAACGATCTTTGATTATTCTGAGTGCCTCAAAAGCAAAATCCGTTCTTAGCGTGACTTCAATGCAGTACACATTGCGTTTTCTCAAAGCTGAAATAATTGGTTCTATTTCATCCTCAGAGTGAATAGTTACCACCGGAACCAATGGGTGATTCTTAAGTACTTCTTGAATGTTGTTTTGCTTCATAATTTATAGAATAAAACTTGCTCCTTCTTCGCTCGAAGATACGTTTTGTCTGAGTGAACTGAATAATTCACGTCCTGTTCCAATTGATGTCGAGTTATCTTTATTCTCAATGCTTCTCTCTAATACGGCCGAATCTTTGAATTCAAGAATACCATTTTTGGCATCAACTAAAACTATATCTCCGGTTCTAATCTTTCCAATTACGCCACCACATCTCGCTTCCGGCGTTACGTGAATGGCAGATGGTACTTTTCCAGATGCTCCAGACATTCTACCATCAGTTACTAATGCGACTTTATGCCCTCGTTTTTGAAGAATTGTGAGGGTAGGGGTCAAACGGTGAAGTTCAGGCATCCCGTTCTGTTGTGGACCCTGGAAAGGAAGAACGGCAACAAAATCTTTGTTGAGTTCATCATTTTTGAAGGCGGTAATGAGATCTTCTTGCTCGTTGAAAACGATTGCCGGAGCTTCTATTCGATAATTTTCTGGATCAACAGCCGATTTCTTAAGCACAGAGCGCCCAATATTTCCTTCCAACATGGTTATACCACCATCAGGACTAAATGGTTCGCTTACAGGTCGTAATATTGCATGGTTTAATGATTCCTTTGCCCCATCAACCCAAATAAGTTTATGATCTTGAATTTTCGGTTCTGCTTTATATCGATTTAACCCTTTTCCTAGAATCGTATGAACATCTTCGTGAAGCAAGCCGTTTTCCAATAAGGTTCGAATTACAAATCCCATTCCTCCTGATGCATGGAAGTGGTTTACGTCGGCTGCTCCGTTTGGGTATACTCTGGTAAGAAGAGGTGTGATTTTCGACAATTCAGAGAAGTCTGTCCAGTTAATGATAATTCCTGCTGCTTTTGCAATAGCGATTAAGTGTATCGTATGATTGGTCGAGCCTCCAGTTGCGAGTAGTCCAATAATTGCGTTTACAATCGTCTTTTCACTGACGATTTGGGAAATGGAACGATCGAAACTGTTTTCTTCAATCATTTCAACTAATACTCTCACAGCCTCCTCGTTGAGTAGTGTTCGGAGTTCAGTTCCAGGATTGACAAAGCTCGAACCAGGAAGTTGAAGTCCCATAATTTCCATCAACATCTGGTTGCTGTTTGCTGTTCCGTAGAAAGTACATGTACCAGGGGAGTGGTATGAATCTGATTCGCCTTTCAGTAAAGTTGCGCGATCAATTTTCCCTTCCGCATATTCTCTTCGAATCCTGGCTTTTTCTTCATTGCTGATTCCAGATTCCATTGGTCCTCCGGGCATAAAGAGCGCGTGAAGATTACCAAATTTTAAGTTTCCGATTAGAAGACCAGGAACAATTTTGTCACAAATACCGAGATTAATAACTCCTTCGAACATGTTGTGAGAGAGTCCAATTGTAGTTGAAAGTGCAATCACATCACGACTGTACAGGGATAGCTCCATTCCAACTTGACCTTGAGTAACTCCATCGCACATTGCTGGAACTGCACCAGCAACCTGCGCAACAGCCTTATGCTTGTGAGCAAATTCACGAATCATGTCAGGATACTTCTCAAACGGTTTATGAGCTGATAGCATATCGTTGTAGGCTGTTATTATCCCTAAATTGGGGACCTTTCCTTCCGAAATTGCTGATTTATCTTGTGCTCCGCAACCTGCAAAGGCATGAGCCAAATTCCCGCAATGCAATCCAGATCGCGTAGATTCCTGATCGAATTGATATTTCATTTGCTCAGTATACGCAGACCGCGTTTCTGAACTTCTTGAGATGATTCTATCTGTAATTCTTTGAATTTCTGAATGTACACTCATGATTTGCAGTAATAAGTTGTTAATTGTTGACAGGCATTTGTAAAATAACCAATCGGGAGCATTTGTTCTTCAGATTCTTCAAGAACTGTTAGCTTGTTCTCTCCGACGATCATTAGTCCAATGCTCTGACTCGAAATAATCAATCCACGACTACATGAAATTCGTTCATTGGGAAAGCTTGGGGCCGTTGTGAAAATGATTTCCTTGATTGAATTTCTTAGGCTCGCTTCCGATGGCATATCGTCAGGGAATAAAGACGCTGTATGTCCGTCTTCACCCATGCCTAATAAGGTATAGTCGATTCTTTTGAAGAAAGAAGAGTACCGTCTCTCAATCTGATTTCGATTTGAATTTTTACCCACCATTCCAATAATCTTAGGACCTTTCTGATCTGCGGATAAGAAAATGCTTCTTAGCATTTGTTCATTGCTGAATTCACTCGAAAGCTCCACATTTCGATCGTCAACTAGGCCGATTTTCACCTTAGACCAATCAATATTCGCTTTGGCTATCCTAGAATAGAGAGCCTTGGGTGTGTTTCCTCCAGAAAGGAGAATACGAGCGTCTCCATACTCCTGAATCGAAAGATTGATTTTCGTAGTGACCTCATGAAACAGGGCTTTTTCAAGCTCTTCCATGTTTTTATAGTGCTTCGTCCTCATTTGCCTTTATTGATTTTGACCATGCATGATTTTCATTTAGTACTCCCTCTCCAGGGCCCCAAGATCCTGCTTCATAGAGAATCTTAGGTTGATTTGCCTTCTTCCAACCATTAACAATTGACTCAATCCAGATCCATGCTGCGTCTAATTCATCTTGGCGCATGAAAAGTGTTTGTTCTCCTCTCAGAATATCGATCATTAGTCGTTCGTATGCCTCCGGAAAACGTTCTGTAAATGAATCGACGTAATCAAGTTTCAAAGAAATCGGCTTATAGCGATACCCCCCAGGTCCCGGGAGTTTTGTCATTTGTACAAGTTCGATACGCTCCTCGGGCTGTAATCGAATAATCAGTTGGTTGCCAGGGATGTCTCCGTTCGAATCGAAGGCATTATGTTTCACTGATTTGAAGTTGATGATAATCTCAGAATAGCGCTTGATCATTCGTTTTCCTGTCCTTAGGTAGAACGGGGTGTCTTTCCATCTCCAATTGTCGATATAGGCTTTGACTGCAACAAAAGTTTCCGTCTCAGATTCATATTTGCCAATATCTTCGAGGTAGGAGTTGACTTTTTCTCCTTCCATGTTTCCTCGTGTGTACTGTCCTCGGGCAGTACCTGTATGAACTGAATTTTCATCAAACAAACGAAGTGCATGGAGTACTTTCAGTTTTTCATTTCGGACATGATTGGCTTCCAGTCGAGATGGAGGTTCCATTGCAATCAAACAAAGCAGTTGAAGTAAGTGGTTTTGAACCATGTCCAACAAAGCACCACTCTGATCATAATATGCTCCTCGCTTCTCAACACCCAAGTTCTCTGCTACGGTGATTTGAACGTTTTCTATATTTTCAGAATCCCAGGAAGACTCAAACAAACGGTTGGCAAAACGTAGAACCATTAAATTCTGAACAGTTTCTTTTCCCAAGTAGTGATCGATGCGGTAAATCTGATTTTCATAGAAAGACTTAGCAATTTTTTCATGAATCTCACGGGAAGTGGCTAAGCTGTTGCCTAAGGGTTTTTCAAGAACCACTTTACTTCGCGTATTCAACAACTCACAGCTTTTCAGACAATCAGATATTTCCCCAAACGCAGATGATGGTGTGGATAAATAATAAACACACTGCCGTTCAGGATGCTTTGTAAGGTGTTTCTTGAGTTCGGAGTATGCTTTTTTCGTATGCTCTGGAATGTAAATCAGTTTAATCTTCTTAACGAAAACAGATACTAATTTGATATCAAGATCGTAATCGACCGACTCGATGATAAATTTCTCAAGGTTCACGAAGAACTTTTCTTCACTATTTTCAGAACGAGTAATCGCGAATATATCGTGATCCATTTCCAGTTGTTTTGCCACAAATCTGTGGAATAGTGCTGGATAGATCTTTCTGAAAGCTAGGTCGCCGTCGCCTCCGAAGACGACAACGTTAAATGGTTTGATTATTTTGGGGCGTTTAATACTCATAAGAATGCGTTACACAAATATACTTCTTATTGTCTAAAATACAATAAGTATTTCAAAATCGACTACTTTGAAATGTTCTTTTGATGCAAACTAGGTAAAATTTAAGTAACTTGAAGTTAAACTAGGTGCGCTGCCAACAGTGAATTCTAGTAACAGAAGCGAGAGCTTCTAGTTTATGAGCGTCGTGCGTGCTTAGCATTTGTTGATTAATTAGTTTGGCAAGGTTCGGTTTTTCTTTATATATTTACAAAGTGTACAAAGGACAATAAGTAGAATTTAATACATTTTCATGCATTTAATAGTTGACAGCGGTTCCACAAAAAGTGACTGGGTTTTATTGAAAGATTCGTCTAATGAGTCGTTCCATACAATGGGATTAAATCCCTACTTCCATAATGAGGATACAGTATATGAAGCTATAGAAAAGAATGAAGATTTGTTCGCTTATCGAGATTCAGTAACGCATCTTTACTTTTATGGTGCGGGGTGTTCTTCAGATGAGCTGAATAGCATTATTCACGGAGGGCTATCACGTGTTTTTACGAATGCTCACATTGTGGTTGATCACGATTTGAGAGCATGTGCGTACGCAACTTATGAGGATGAACCATCGATCTCATGTATAATCGGAACAGGTTCTAACTCGTGTTTCTTCGATGGAGAAAATATTATTGAAGAAGTTCCAGCGCTCGGTTACATTCTTGGTGACGAGGGTAGTGGTGCCTACTTTGGAAAGAAATTGGTAGCAAATTACTTGTATCACAAATTGCCAAAACGAATCAACGACGCGTTGAAGTACGATATGGGCTTGACAAAAGATGAAATTGTACGTCGAGTTTACATGGAGAAAGATGCCAATGTTTATTTAGCATCATTCATGAAGTTCATAGTGCAATATGCAGATGACGATTTCATTAAGGAAATGATCTATAATGGATTTAAAGAATTCATTGAAGCGCACGTTTGTTGTTACCAAGACTACAAAAATTACAAAGTACACTTCATTGGATCAATAGCTTTCCTGTTTAAGAATCAACTTTCAGATGCTTGTGATTTTCACAGAGCACAGATGGGGCAGGTGATTCGTAAGCCAATTGATGGATTGATTTCTTACCATTTGAACAAGATGAAGGCAGAAAGTACATCATCTTAGAGGGTGAATGTATTTTGCTAATCAGAAAATAAATCTTATTATTGTACAAGTTACCATAAGGTAAATGTAATTATGAAAACAACACTTCGACTTTCTTCTACTTCTTCAGGATTGCATGTCTACATGCGTTTGATTTTGTCTTTCGCGATAGTGTTGATTTCATTTTTTTCATTTTCACAAGTTAATCCTGTTACTGTTTCACAAGAAGACGGAAAGTGGACACTTCAAGTAAATGGAGAGCCTTTCTATATCAAGGGTGCAGGAGGAGAGAAGCATTTGGATGTTCTTTTGGAATGCGGTGGAAATACTATTCGTACATGGGGGGTAGAAAACGCTCAGGAAGTGCTGGATTTGGCAGAAAAGAAAGGACTCAAGGTAATGATGGGGCTGTGGGTTCAACACGAACGTCACGGGTTCGATTACAACGATGAAGATAAGATCAAGAAACAACTTGAGTCGTTTCGTTTGGCCGTTCGCAGGTACAAAGATCATCCGGCATTGCTACTGTGGGGAATTGGAAACGAGTACGAATTGCAGTATAGCAATACCAAGGTATGGAAAGCTGTGAACGATATTGCAGAAATGGTGAAGCAAGAAGATCCAAATCATCCAACATCAACAGTAACGGCGGGAACGAATGACATAAAGGTAGCCTTTGTTCAAAAAGAATTGACCGCTATTGATATCTACGGGATCAATACCTATGGAGATATTGGAAATGTTCACAAGGTTCTGGAAAAAGCAAAATTTGATCGGCCATATATGATCACCGAATGGGGGCC
>CAJQOB010000063.1 GCA_905479845.1 uncultured Flavobacteriales bacterium | reverse complement strand
CATTCGCATCGTAGCTGTATTCAGTTGTCGCTGTTGTTCCATTCTTGAAATCAGCATATCCTCCTGTTGTTACTACATCTTCTACTGCCTTTAATCGGTTTTGATCATAGGTGTAGGTCAACTGATCAATCGTTCCAAAGGTGTTGTTCGAAAGATATCCTTTTCTCTCTAGTGAAAGAATGTTTCCGTTTGCATCGTAACTGATCGTCGGAACGGAGTACTTTCCAATGTTCACATTCCATGTTTCTGCTACCTTGTCGTACTCACGATAGGCTGCACTTGTTAAGCGGTTAGAAGCATCGTAAGTAAAATCATACGCTCGTTTTATTTCATCGCTTTTTGATTGCCACAAGATTTGAGAAATATTCCCGTTATACTGCGCCGTTGGAGTCAGTCCATTGCTTTGTGTACGGTTGTAATTGAGTTCCATTCCAAACAGATCGTGGTTGTCGTTGTTGAAGTACAAATGTCCAATGCTCTTTTGCAGGTGACTGATCACATTTTGAACAACTTCTTCAACCGCAGCAGGATCAGTAATACCTTTTAAGGCTAATTCCTGAATCACCTTGGTTTCAACCTGAGCATACGCTTGAGAAAGACTTGTTCCTTCATCGAACTCCATGTTATTTAAATCAATTTCGAGTTTCTGATTCAATGAACTGAGTTCATCCAATGTTGATTCATTGGATTCTGTCTCCTTAAGTGTTGTTTCCGATTCTCTGGAAGTTGTTTCTTCTCGTTCTTGATTATTGGATGTTCTCGATAGTGTATTGGTTCGATCATCCTCCACTCTTAAGGTCAACTCTTCATTTCCTAATTCGTCCTTAGACGTTTCTGTCTCGATGGTGATTTTATCAATCTCAATTGCATTGATTTCCTCAATGTATCCATCTGTATCAATCACAATGTCTTTATCGTTGGAAAGGTCAGCGTTGTTGATGTGTGTCATCCATCCTCGAATATTGTAGGCAAAATCTACTGATTGCAGGTTCGTTCCATCATTTTGGATGCCTAGATTGTTTTCAATCAGCTGTCCGAGTTCATTGTAACGTTTTTCACTAAGTTGGGTCAACTCTCCATTATTGTGTTGTTCCCATCCAGCAAGTAATCGACCTGCATGATCGTAATCAAACTGATTAAACACTTCAATAGTGTTTCCAAAGGCTATGTGCTTGAGGTGACTTTTTAAGAGTAATCCATCAAAACCATAGCTCATGTCGGCTACATCTGTCCCAGATAAATGATTGGTTGTTTGTGTTTGTAGTACACGACCATATTCAGAGTAGAAAGATGCTGATGTAATCCAGTCGTTTGATCCTAGAATGCGTGTTTTACTTCCTGTTAGTTTTCCACGGTTGTATACAGTTGGAAGATTCCAGTAACTGATGGTAACACCTGAAGCAGTATTAGATTTAACTAGACTGCCTCCTGAAACTTGTTCAATCTGATTCTTCATTTTATTAGGAGGATCGATGTAGGTAAAATCAGCGATCCCATTTCCATCAAAATCGTAATCGTCGTAATAGAAGATCATCAGAACTTCAATGTCAGTGCTTGGAAATGCATAACTGGAATAACCGATTGCATTGTCCATTCGTTTCTCAAACATAGGAAGGCTTGATGTAGGTATTAGCCCTGTTAATTGGGCATTGGCTATCATGGCTTGCTGCGTGGCAGGTGGAGTGTAAATTCCAGAAAGGATCACACGCTCAAATGCATCGTATTTAGTGAAATGCCACTTACCCTGAAGACGTAAATTCCCATCTTGTATAAGCACTGGTCGATTGTAATTATCATAAATCAAATAGTGCCAATCTGCTCCGGGTACTTTCTTGGCAATGGGAAGCCCTCGTTTGTTGTATTGATAGATGAATAGTTCTTCCTCTGAAAGCGATGACACCTGAAAGTTTTGAGTAGTCTGCATCTGCTTGACAGCATTGGGAGGTATCACATAGGATAAACGACCAAAATCGTCGTAGATGAAATAGGTTTGAGCCCATTCATTTGCACCCAATTGTCGCTTCTCTAGGATTTTTCTTCCCAATTGATCTGTGTAGATCATAGAGGTGTTTTGGTGTTCATCGGTTGCTTCCCCAACCATCAAAGTTGCTTCAAGATATGTTCCTTGATGAATCGATACTCCGTTGACTACTTTCCAATGGTGAACTTCTGAGGCAAGGTTTAAACGCTGTTTTATGGTTTGGGTGTGTCCGCTTCCTAACTGCCAATCAGCTCCAGGAGCTGATTGCTCCAACACACGACTCAAGGGTGAAGCCTCAAAAACTGTTTCACTGTATGGATATAAACTATGGGCAATATTTGCTTGAGTTTTATAGTAAACATCTTGATTGGTCTCAAACGACGCATCGTAATTTCCACCGTTGCTCTTCGTGTAAGGCAAGTACTGCTTGTGCGGTCTTCCTAATTCATCGTACACAACAGGTTGAATAACATCCCAATGATTCGAGCTTTGTCCTAAAGCAATTTGCTGTGTAGGGCGACCCAATCCATCGGAATAGGTGATCGTTGTCTGTACATTTTGCTCTGACAGGTTATTCAGTTGTTGAATCGACTGAACAGGTACACGCAACTGACGTGTCTTGACGTAATTCTTATCTTCTGATTGTGCAAATACGATTCCGTATACACTACAGAAAATCAATAAGGGAAGAAGTAAAATGTTATTTGCCTGTTTCATCTTTTGTTTCTTTTAATTCTAGACCAACTGACCCATTTAGTTCTTTCTTTTCTAGTGATCTGAATGGTCAATACAAGTGAATTTCACAGTAAAGAGCTAATTACATTCCTTCAGACGTCTTAATCATTTTACCATGAAGGTATTCCTCTTCTCTATCTAGTGTGCCATCTTCGTAATAAAACTTCCAAACACCTGTTTTTGCTCCGTATTTGTTCTGTCCCTCGTGACGAATATTACCATTTTTATAGTACGATTTAGCTGAGCCATGCTGAATACCACTAACTCGATAATCAATTGTACTAAGCTGCCCATTCTCATACCAAGAACGAATTTCTCCATCTTCCCCTCCATTTTTAAAAAATGATTCACTTTTCACATTACCATTTTCCCAATAGGTTTTTAGGTATCCTTTCAATTTTCCATCCTTATAATTACTCTCAGATTTTAAATTACCACTGGGGTAATATCGTAAAGAGGTACTGTCCAATTTTCCATCTTTAAAAAAATCGACGCTCATAATTTTTCCATTTTCATGGTAATTGACATGTTTTCCTTCTTGAGCGCAACCGATCATGACAAAAACAGTCATTACAAATAATAGGGTTTTAATTTTCATAGTCCTGCTGAAGTAATAATTTGTTCTCTTGTATATGTTGTGGTAGTCGGATTACCTGAAGGTTTATTATTTTCATATTTCTGTACAGTTTCCGTAACAGTTAGTGTTCTAAAAATTTCTACTGAGACCAATATACCCAAAACCGAGGTTTTCCTCATCTTTAAATCACTTTTCTCTGTATCAAAAGTAGTAACACTACTAATACTATATTCGTTATCATCATCCCATGGATCTCTTGTCATTTTGACCATTTGAGTGATGTAGTTTTTCTCTACACTGATAATATTAAAACTTCTTTTATTGGCATTGAGACAGTAACTTTCTGAGAATGCATCATCTACGAAAGTATATGTTCCCGATTTTGCTACGGTTTGAAAGTTGCTTAACGTAGTCTTTCCCATCGGTTTCGCTGGTTTACTTGGGTCTCTGGGCTCACCAAACAATTGTTCCAATGCGTCATCTGCACCTTTTGAAAATTTGTCTTTAACTAATCCCCTGTAACTTGTGTCGTCACCATCATAATACTGATCATCATTTACTCCGTAGACTCCACCATACCAGCGATTATTGTATGAAGCAGCATCTAATAAATCCTGATCTACTATTTTCTCTAAACCTTTATTATCATCATACGAATAAATTTGTGCCCAGAATAGAGAAATATTGAAAGGCCTACCCGTTTTTGGGTAAATAGGATCTCTACCATCAGGATCAATTAAATTAATAGGACTTCCCAAGACAGAATTATATGGAGAATACGCGTGATATTTATCTACCAACGGATCCACTGAGTGCCATCTAGCCAATGCAGGATCATAGAATCGTGCACCAAAGTCCATCCAGTGTAGATCAAACTGATCATACACTTCTTTGTTAGTATACAAGAACTGATGCTTACCATCAATGACTGAGACATTGGTTCCTTCAAAAGTCATTCCGTAAGGGTAGTAATGCTCTTGTTGCAATACTTCCGTTGCTACATCAATGTCTCCACTTCCATCACGATCTGAGAAGCTCAATCGAGTATTCCCCAAATGATCTTTGTAATGATACTCAACCAAAAAACCATTGTTGCTTGTGTTTGGTATCGCTCTTCCCTCTGCTGTTGGAAACATTTCCAGTTGACTGTCATTGTAGATAAATCCTCCTACATAATCACGATCATAGCTACTGTTGTTGGGAACATCTGTAAAGATTGCTGTGAGCTTTTGTGCATTGGCTGCATATGTATAAGCGATGGTAGAACCA
>CAJQOB010000062.1 GCA_905479845.1 uncultured Flavobacteriales bacterium | reverse complement strand
TCGCAGTTTGCCGTTCTTGGAGGAACATTGTACGCGAAGAAATACTTCCGTGTCAATTCATCTCAACCGTATCTCGCCATAGGTGGAGGATACTACAAAGAAACGAGCACAAGTCAGCCAGGAATGTTTGGTGTTAGTGCTGGAGCAGGGCTTCAACGACAAATTCGTTCGCGCGTTTTGGGTGAGCTAGGAGTGAATTACTTCTACTTATTCCCGGAGACGAGTGATATTCATTTCTTTGCATTCAAACTAGGGTTCAAATACACATTTTAGAAACCCCACCTAACCACTACACAATCTCTCGTCATTAATTTGGCGGGAGATTTTTTGATTTTGCTCATTGCAGATACTAATCAAATAGATTTTTTGCATCTTACCATTTGAATCTACAATCGAACGCATGAATTTCTTCCTTCGTGATGTCTGGAAACAATCGAAAATCGTTTTCGCGTTCTTCGTTGTTTTTATCCTAGGAACTATCTGGTGCTCCTTTTCGAAAATGGAGATCACGCCTTTTTTCTTGTGGGCGCATTATTCAGATCAACAAGAGCCAACAGGAAGTTTCGAGCGGGTTTACATTAAAGTGAACGGTGAAATTCTTGATTTGCCTGAACTTTCCCGACCTACTCGAGAAATGATTCAACTACCAACCGAGTATTTTGTTCAACTAGAAAGTCGTTCTTACGAAACTTCCACGCGTCATGTTATCCGAAAGCATTTAAAAAATAAGTGTTCGGAGTCGTTCTATTCCAAGATTCAGAAGCGTTTGGTCAACAGTGAATTTGATCGTGATGAATATCTCAATTGGCTAAAGCGATATATTGAACGGATTTATGAGATTGAGGTTAAAACACTCGAAGTGGGAACCTGTGAATTAATCTTTCAAGAAGATCGAACGGTGGAAAGGGTGAATGAAGAATTGATAACAAAACTTGATGTGAAATGATCCCAATTTTCGATGACATATCGCGTACACGACTCACTAAATGGGTGTTCGGATGGTTGTTTCTTGTGGTTCTTTATCAATGGTGGGCTGATTTAATGATCAGTCAATTGGAAGCTCCAGTGTTGCTTCGTCTCGATATGGACTTGACATATTGGATGGTACATGCAACTGGAATTGGTGAATTGTTCCAATCAAGTTACGGGGCATCACTGACCTTTGACTTACTATTGACCGTTCTATGTCTTATTACTGCGTTATTTCCGAAGCGAATCATCTTCCCAATCATCACAGGGATTATTTACTTGATCTATTGCGTCCTACTGAATTCATATCAGTGTTGGCATTACCACAACCTGATCACGTTGATTCTTTTAATCGTTCCGTTTTGTTTCAGGTCTCTCAAAACCTTCTCCATGCTTTTCGCTGGATTGAGATATGCGGTGGCTTACATCTATGCATCTGCTGCGATTTGGAAGTTGTTTCGAGGCTCAGTTTTCAACGAAGGGCAAATGCAGTGGCTCATTGAGCACAACTACGTGGATCGATTGGCGGTGGACGGATACCAACTCAACTTTTTGGAGAGTGCTATGTTCCAGTTGTCAAATTATCCAACTTTATCTTCAATTGCATTGATTTTTGGAGTAGCGATGGAAGCGTCATTTTTGGTGGCATTCTTTACACGAAAATTCGATCGATATTTAATCATTATCGGAGTTGTTTTCCACTTGTTCACAGCTATTTTGGTAGACGTTTCCTTTCTACAACTGTGGATTTTGTTTGTGGTGTTTATTCCACCGAATCGAATTATGTCCTCTCCGAAGACTTGGTTTCAGCTAGCTTAGTTAACGAATCATCGTGACATGCCCAAAGAGTTGGAATCTTTCATCATTATCTGGAGCCTTGAATTCTATTTTCCAAGTGTAGACTCCGTCTTGAACCAATCTGTTTGCTGTTGATGAGGAAGTACCGTCCCAGCCTTCTGTTGCATCGTGAGATTCCCAAATGAGTTCTCCCCATCGATTGTATATGTACATGTCGAAATCAAATGGATCAAAGCCAGCGGTAAAAATAGGCTGGAAGTATTGATTGAATTGATCTCCGTCTGGAGTAAACGTATTCGGGACGTAATAAATGGGTTCTTCCCGAACAGTGATCGTTTGATAAGCAGTATCCGTGCAACCCAATCCGGAATACGCGATGAGTTCGATGATATAGCTCCCTTGTGAATCGTTATAAAAACACGAAGGGTTTTCTTCTGTCGAAGTCGATGAACCGTCCCCGAAATCCCATAAATAATTCACCGCTTGAGAAGAGTTATTGTTAAAAACAATTTCCTGATTAGATGTTGTTACTTCGTATGAAGAGGCAGTAAATGCTGCGTTGATATCTTCCACATAGATGTAATCGACATACGTTTCGGAACTGGTGCAGCCATTGTTTGAAGTTGTTTCGAGAGTGATATCGTAAACACCGGCATTTGGAAATGTTGTTGTGACAGATCCGCATCCGTTAATCGTTAACCCATTATCAATTGTCCAGACGCAATTCGTTAAGGTCCCACTGGTTGTATTGATAAGCATGACTGTGAGCGGTGCACAACCCGAAGTGATGTCAGAGGAAAATGAAACGATGGGCGACGGTTCCAAAGTAATGGTGACGTCGCTTGTATTGATACAACCGTTTTGATCTATTCCTGTTACCGTATAGGTTG
>CAJQOB010000061.1 GCA_905479845.1 uncultured Flavobacteriales bacterium | reverse complement strand
TCTTCGAGGCATACCCAGCGAAAGCGCATCCAATGGGTGTACTTGCATCAATGGTATGTTCGCTTTCAACATTCTACCCAGAATCGTTGGAGCCAAACCGCGATACTGATGCAAGAGATTTAACAATACACAGATTGATTGCCAAATTGCCAACGTTGGCTGCTTGGTCACATAAAAATGCATTGCGTCATCCATTCATGTATCCAAAAAACGATTTGGATTACGGTGCAAACTTCTTGCACATGATGTTTGCGATGCCAACTGAAGATTACAAACCAGATCCAGTTGTTGTTAGCGCATTGAATACTTTATTGATCCTTCACGCTGATCACGAGCAAAACTGTTCTGCATCAACTGTAAGAATTGTTGGATCATCTCATGCGAACTTATACGCATCGATCTCAGCAGGTATTGCTGCTCTTTGGGGACCACTTCACGGTGGAGCTAACCAGGCAGTAATTGAGATGCTTGAGCAAATTAAAAATGACGGCGGAGATGTTGACAAATGGGTTGCTAAAGCAAAAGACAAGAACGATTCATTCCGTTTGATGGGATTCGGACACCGTGTTTACAAAAACTTCGATCCTCGTGCTACGATCATTAAGAAGGCATGTGACGATGTATTGGCTAAAATGGGAGTGAACGATCCAATGTTAGATATCGCGAAGAAATTGGAGCAGGTAGCGCTAGAAGACGAGTACTTCAAAGCACGTAACTTGTACCCTAACGTTGATTTCTACTCAGGAATCATTTACCGTGCAATCGGAATTCCAACTGAGATGTTTACAGTAATGTTCGCATTAGGGCGTCTTCCTGGTTGGATCGCACAATGGAAAGAAATGATGGACAACGGAGAACCAATTGGTCGTCCACGTCAAATTTATACAGGAGAAACGGAACGTGATTATGTGAATATCGCAAATCGTTAATCGAGAGAAAATTTATTTAAGTCCCGATTCTTTTATTAGAATCGGGATTTTTTGTGCCTATTTATTGAATCATGAATGGAATCACTTTCAAGGAAAACTTTCTAGAAAACTCATTTTCGTTATTTGAATACCTTAAAGACAATGCTCTATGGGATGAGAGAATGCACGCGCGAAAAACGTGCAGCTACGGAGTAGCCTATAATTATTCCCAAATGAGCTACCCGTATCTTGAATTCGACGCTAGAATTTTGAAAGCTCTCTCTCAAATAAAAGAAGTTTTGGAATTCGAGCCTAACAATTGTCTGGTCAACTATTACCTCGACGGAAAGGCAAAAATGGGCTTCCATTCTGACCAGATTGATATCCTTCATGAAAACACAGGTGTCGCCATTGTATCATTAGGAGCAACAAGAACTCTCAGATTTAAAAATATTGAGAACCCAAACATTGTCAAAGATTTCGAATTACAATCAGGTTCAATGATACATATGACAAACGCCATTCAGAAAGAATGGAAGCATGCTATTCCAAAATCGGATACTGACTCGGGAAGAATGAGTTTAACATTCAGGAAAATTATCAAATAACAAGTGAAAAGAAACTGTATTTACCAAGTTAAACCCGCGGTGTTAAATTTAAAGACGTATGAACCTTGATCGTAAAACATGCATTGAATTTTAGTCAATTTAGATTCCTTCATTTTTTTTATGAGGGCTTTCGGATTTGTAAAAAACAAGTATTCAGAATCACCAGATGCGGCATCAGTAACTCTGTAGCTTTCCGCTTGAGCATCGTCAAACCTTATAAGCACTGTCGGATTATTATAATCTGTATGTAATTGACCAGTTGTGACTTTAATAAAAGCATCAGTATCGTTCCCTTTATTACGAATGTGCAATGTCATGTACGTACCTCCCTCGTATGGAAAGTCCAAGTTAACACGATCTTCGGATGTAACTTGTGCGTATTTATTCATCTCGGATGTCATTTCATCCTCTGACTCGGAATAGCTCCATTCAAATTCGGATTCACGTTCCTCAGTCAACTTGCTCTCCATCTCCTTCATCATTTCATCAACTTTTGCTTGAACTCTTGCCTCAAGTTCTGCTTCTGATATTCTGTTGGAATTATCCGAATTACATGAAAAAAAAGATAGTAAAACCGTGGTAATCGCAGCACTGGCAAATAAGTACTTCATAGTAGTGTTTTGGGGTAATACTGTCACTAAAGATAAAACAAATATGCTTTAATCAATACGAAGCACCCCCTTCATAAATCTCAAATAGTTTGTAATGAATCTTTTACTCTCAGAAGTAGCAATAAGTGCGTCCAAGACTACTTCTTCCCATACTTATCTTTCGCACTTACCTTCTTAGTTGAACTTGCTGGTTTCGTCTCTTTAGAGTCAGTTTCAGATTTTTTCTCTGAAAGATCAATTTGAGGCTTTTCCACTTTTGGCTCAGCTTTTGGCTTTTCGTCCGAAGATACCTCCTCCTTTTTCGCGTATTTATTTGAAGGTGGTCGTTTTTCTACAACTGGCTCAATTATAACTTTCTTCCCTTTTGTTTCCTCTTTAGAGTCAGGCTTCGTGATAGGAGCTTCTTTAGACTCAGTAGCATACTTATCTGAAGATTTTACTGAACCTCTTTGAGATTCAGTTCTCTCAGGTCTATGTTTATTATCTTCAAACCTCGGCTTTCTTTCTGATCTCTTATCATCTGATCGGTCGTACTTGCGATCTCTTTTTGGTTTTGATCCTCCTTGTCGTGCTTCTTCATTTCTACGCTCGTAAGGTTTCTTCTCAAAGTTCTTTTTCTCGAAGGGCTTTTTGTCGAATGAGCGCTTTTCTGA
>CAJQOB010000060.1 GCA_905479845.1 uncultured Flavobacteriales bacterium | reverse complement strand
AGAAATTGACAAATTAGAAACAGAAGCAATGGAGATGCAGAAAACGCGCTTCGGAGTGAAAGGAGATTATTTCTCGAAACGACAAGAATTAATCAAACCGATTCAAGACCGAGTGTACGATGCAATGCAGAAAGTTGCCTCAAAAAGAAACTATTCGTTTGTATTCGATAAAGCCAATCAAAGCAATTTGATTTATGCTGATGACAAATACGACATTAGTGAACAAGTACTAAGAGAGCTAAATAACAATTGATCATCATTGGTCAGTAAGTGTAAACTAGAAAATGAACGGCGCAAGCTGAATAAAAAAAAGTAGAATGAAAAAGATATTACTAATAGCATTGGTTGTAATGGGAGCAGGATTCGCTTCAGCACAATCTAAAATCGCCCACTTGAACTCGCAAGAAATCATGGAGGCGATGCCATCATATAAAGAAGCAGTTACTAAACTTCAAACTTTCGAGAGAGAAGGATACGAGGAATTGCAAGCAATGAAAGCTGATTTTGACAAAGCAGTTCAAGATTACCAAATCCAAGTGCAGTCTGGAAATTTGACGCCTGTTTTACAACAGTCAAAAGAGCAAAGATTGGCTAAGAAAGAGCAAGACTTGATGGAAAGACAACAGTCTTTACAAACTGAAATGCAAGCTTACTCTCAAGAATTGAACCAACCAATTTTGGAGACAGTTGAGAAAGCAGTTAAAATTGTTTCAGATCGCAGCAGTTACGATTACGTATTCGACGTGAGCACATTGATGATCCACAACGGACCAGACATCACGAAAGAGGTAATTGAAGAGATTGTGAAAATTGAAGCAGCAGCGGCAACTACTCCGCAATAGTAGACAAGCTCACAAAAAATATTAAAAGGAAGTTCAATTGAGCTTCCTTTTTTTGTGCACTGAAATTGGTTCTGTACTTTCACTCTATGGCTGAGAGTTGAGGTGCTACACTGAGTCCTCCGAAGTGCTCTCGAAGTCAAAATCGATAACACAAACACTATGAATAAGCTTCTAACAATCTCTGTTTTTCTTATCAGTTCTTTTCTGATAAATGCACAATCAAATATCGCTCACCTGAATTCTCAAGAAGTAATGGCCGCAATGCCTTCTTATAACCGGGCAATTCAAGACCTTGATAGTTTTCAGCAAGAATTAGTTGAGGAACTGGAGGCAATGAAGAAAGATTTTCAGAAAGAAGTCATAATCTATTAAGAAATGATGGCAAAGGGTGGGTCTCAAACACTCATTCAAATTCAAGAGCAGAAACTAATGAAGAAGGAATCAGCCATTCAAGAGCGACAACAAGCGATGCAAGGTGAAATCGAAGCCTATTCTCGTGAACTAAATTATCCGATTCTTACTAAAGTAGATAAAGCGGTAAACATCGTTGCTGATCGTCATAACTATCTATATGTTTTCGATGTGAGTACCCTAATGATTCATAATGGTCCAGATATCACCAAAGAGGTCATCACGGAAATTCTCATTTTAGAAAATGCACCGCCACCTCAAGAAGATATTAAAACGATCATGCCTCCTCCACAAGAGGTGATCATGGAGGAAGTAACACGTCCTTAGAAGAAAAATGCTGAGGGCTAACCAGAGTCGAAGTCCACTACAAAAATCCAACTATCGGATAATCGAACGATCCAAAATCACAGAGCGTCCAAAATACTTACCTTTACCCTATGGGACCAATCGGTGTTTTTGATTCTGGCTATGGAGGCCTAACAATTCTTGCAGAACTTCGCGAGAGATTACCTCAATACGATTACCTCTACCTTGGGGATAACGCCAGAGCACCGTACGGAACGCGCTCCTTCGATGTTGTTTATGAATTCACCTTGCAGGCCGTCCAAGAATTATTTGATCGAGGGTGCCACTTGGTTATTCTAGCGTGTAATACTGCTTCTGCTAAAGCATTGCGCACAATCCAGCAGAAAGACTTACTGACACTTGCACCAAATAAGCGTGTCCTCGGAGTGATTCGTCCGAGTACAGAAATTATTGGCTCGATTTCTCAAAGTAATCACATTGGTGTTTTAGCTACGCAAGGAACAGTCATTTCTAATTCTTACCTTATTGAAATTGGCAAATTCTCTCCTGAAGCGAAAGTAGTGCAACACGCTTGTCCAATGTGGGTTCCATTAATTGAGAACAACGAACACGAAACGGATGCGGGACGCGAGTTTATCAGAAAAGATATTGAGGCACTCTTGGAAAAAGACGCAAAAATTGACACCCTTGTTTTAGCCTGTACGCATTATCCCGTTTTGAAATCATTCATCGAATCAATTGTTCCTCCGCACATAAGAGTTGTCGCTCAAGGAAAAATTGTTGCCGAAAGTTTAGCGGACTACTTAAATCGTCACCCAGAAATTGAGTCTAACTGCCTGAAAAACGGGACAGTCTCTTATTTAACTTCTGAGAATACGGAAGAATTTGACCGAAATGCATCGGTTTTCGCAAAAGACGAAGTGAAATCGCGTCATGTTTCATTACACTAACAACTTAATTCGTTCATTTTTAAACAAATTTGCCCCTCATGCAACCTGATGAAGGTCAAAGGCGTCTATCATTCAAAGCGAGAAGTAATTTATTGTAATTTTGCTTTACTGACACTACAAATCGAAATGAATCGTATGAAAAAATTATTGTTATCAGGTTTTCTCTTTTGCTCCCTTTTCGGAATGGCAAATCAAGAATTTCCCGCTCCTACTACTACACTTACTGAAGGAATTGAAATGCCGGATGAGTGGACAGAGTACACTACTATTGACGGAGTAAAAATCGAATACAAGATGAAACGTTGTGAGGGTGATAAAATGCGCGCTCAGAATTTGTTACTCTTCAAATTTACTAACACCACAGATCAGGAATTGACGATTTCTTGGGTTACTCAAGAATTCAGAAATGGTGAATGCTGGAACTGTGAACAAATGTATGGTGGTGATTTCGATCACGAATTAACATTGGCAGCAGGTGAAGTAATTGAAGGTGATGGTACAACCAAAGAAAACAAAGAAGTTTACATCTTTGGTAATTTCATCAAGCACGTTCCTGGAATGTTGGAGCAAACTCTCACGAATTTTGAACTTGTAGATTTAACAGTTCGCTAATCACACTACACTATTAATTATGAAGATCTTAAAAACGATACTTGGAGCTCTTTTGCTTACAGCATTGACT
>CAJQOB010000059.1 GCA_905479845.1 uncultured Flavobacteriales bacterium | reverse complement strand
ATATGAAAAAGAAATTAGGATTAGCAATTGTTTTTGCTTCTATATCATGTGTCTCAATGGCGCAATTTTGGAAAGTTTCAGATCCTGTACAACTTGGAGGTACTGTGAACACTGTGGGAGCTGAAGAAAGTATCCCTGTCTTTTCAAAAGATAGTTCCATGCTTTACTTCGTTCGAACATTCGACCCGAAGAACAAAGGAGGAGAATACGATCAGGATATTTGGTACAGCACGCGAAACGATGATGGAAGCTATTCTGATTGCAAACGACTGAAATCACTCAACAATAAATTCAATAATGCGATCATTGGTATGGGAGACGGCGGAAACGTCATGTATCTTCTGAATGCCTACGATGGAAAGAAAGATTTCGAAAAAGGAATTGCGCAATCAGAAGGATCAGGAAAAGGGTGGTCGAAACCTGAGAAGATCACGATTCCTAACTTGGATATCGAAGGTGACGCTTACGGTTTTCACATGAGTGGAGATGGAAATACGATCATTATTTCTCAGAATGGACCGAAGAGTTTTGGAGAAGAAGATTTATATGTCAGCGAAAAGTCATCAAGCGGTTGGTCGAACCCGGTTCATATGGGGAATGTAATTAACTCAACTGGCTTTGAAATTTCTCCTTTTTTATCGGAGTCGAAAGATACCCTGTTCTTTTCTAGCAATGGAATGGGAGGAGAGGGAGATGCAGATATTTTCTACTCTGTAAGACAAGGGTCTTGGACCCAATGGTCAGTCCCAGTTAATTTGGGAGCACCTATTAATTCTGCAAAGTTTGATGCGTACTTTACCTACTCGGGAGGTCAAGTTTATTGGTCAAGTAATCGATCAAACGTTAGAAGTGATATTTACACAGCTTCAATTTTAGCCCCACCACCAATTTCGATTATTGCCACGGGTACAGATGTTACTAAATACCAAGGGAGTGATGGGAGAATTAACGCTACCACAAAGGGGGGGTGCACCGTACACCTATTCTTGGTCAAATGGGATGGCTGTTGAAGACATCTACGGAATCCCAAAAGGTGAATACACTATTGTGGTAACAGATGACATTGGTCAAACGGCTACGTCTTCAGTTCAAATCGGTGAACCAAAACCTACCGTTGTTGTAACAGCTCCAGATCGCGAGTATTCAATTACGCACTATTTCGGTTACAACGCCAATAAGTTGGATGTCGAGAACGAAAAATTGATAGAATTCATTAATGGTGTTCAATCTCAGATTAAAAAAGGAAAAGAAGTGACAGTGAAGATTAAGTCATCTGCTTCGTATGTTCCGACACGTGAATTTAAATCGAATGACCTTCTTGCGAAGTCTAGAGCTGAAAAAATGAAGAAATTGTTGGAGGATTATTTCAATGATAAAGGAATAGGGGACAAGCTTAACGTAATTATCACAGAATCAGTAGTTGGAGGTCCTCTTTACAAAAATGACCGAGATAACGTTGAGAAATATCAACCATTCCAGTTTATCGCTTTGTCCACAAAATAGCCAACGAAATGTAGTCTACATGCGTTTTTGATATAATTGCACGATACTTGCTCGTGTAAAATTGCGTTATATCTATATCGGAATATCCCGATATGGTCTCAAGTGAAAAAAACTCGTTATGTTTGCTCCTGTGAAAAAATGGATGTTTTTGATGGTTATTTGTTGTTTAAGTGCTTACTCAAGCGCTCAGCAAGTACCGCAGTACAGCCAGTTTTTACAGAATCAATACATGGTAAACCCCGCATCGACAGGTGTTTATGATTTCATCAATGTTACCGTCGGAGGACGACTACAGTGGGCCGGATTGGAAAATGCTCCCAAAACAAGCTATTTGTACGTAGCTGCGCCAGCTGAGAAATGGAGAAATGCTTCCATGAAACGCACCTATGGTAAGATTCGTAGAGGGAACAAAAGTGTTCGACACCCAAGAATGCGCTACGGTTCGCTTGTTCACGCATTCGGGGGAAGTTTTGTGGCAGATCAATACGGTCCATTTCGCCAAATAAAAATGATGGGGACCTACGCACTTCATCTTCCAATTACAAGAGATTACAACCTTTCGTTCGGGACAAGCCTTGGACTTTCGAATAGATCGTTTATTCCTGAGAACGCTCAAGTATTAAGTGTACTGACAAATACAGGAGTTTTTGATCAGACCTATGATACCTATGTAGCAAATCAAGGTGCGCAAAACACGATGGAGCTAGAAGCGGGAATGTACTTCCATGGCAAGGGAGCATTTTTCGGTGTTTCCATGAATCAACTCACAAAGGATTTCGTTCAGTTTGGAAACCGAGATTTCAATTTTGATCCTCGAATGCACTTATTCGTAACGGGAGGAGTTGAACTACAAGTGAATCGAAATTTAGCGATCACACCAGCTATCCTCGTGAAATATGTACGCCCTGCACCTGTTGCATTTGAAATCATGTCGCAATTCGAATTTCAGGAACGCTACTGGTTCGCAGCTTCGTATCGCCATAAAGATGCGGTTGTTGCAAATATCGGAATGTATGTTTCGAATCAATTCAATCTAGGATATTCCTTCGATTTGCCAATTACCCCAATTCGAAATTACAG
>CAJQOB010000058.1 GCA_905479845.1 uncultured Flavobacteriales bacterium | reverse complement strand
TTGTTCTTGAATTAATTGTGATAAAAAACCAAATAGAATTGACCTTGAATTGTACGATTCCGTAGTTATATTACGCTTATTTATTTGATGGGTCTCTACTCCTGCAAGTTCTCCTGAAGATTCTATACATTCAGAAAATATGCTCTCCAATTTTTCACTTTTCACATATTTCCGTCCATGTCTGTTATAGTCGAAAATGCGTGGTTCTACAACGATAAGTTTCTTTGAGCCTATTTTGAGTTCGTTGTAACTTGAGTATCGATCGCGCCTTCTTTGTTTTTCCTCAATTTTAATATGGCCGGAAACCTGTTTGGTAGGCTCTAAATTATTGAATTCTTTAATAAAAGTCGAGTCAGTCAAAATATCCGATAAAGCATAGGAATAAAAGTTTAGAGAATCGATGGATTCTTTCTTTACACTATCAGGATAAGTAGAAAAAGACTCAGTGGAATAATTGCTCAGTTTGAATTCTTCATCATTTCTTAACAAATGGAAAAAATACGAGGAGGCTACTTGTATTTCAGAATTGTTAAAATACTTTTTTCGAATATCATAAATATATCTCATAGAAAGAGTCGTAAGAGACTTTCTATTTAACTTCTTCAAAAAATAATGCACATCAGCAGATTCGCCTTCTAAGTCGTTATCAGGTAAAACCGTCAACTCAATTTTAGAGCAAGATTTATATTGGTACAACCCGAGCCAGGATAATAGCTTCATTCGATCTAAGAAGAAGGATTCTGAAAAATCTCTCTCCAACAAGTAAATAGAATAAAGAGCCTTGCCAAAATTGGCTTCCATTACATCGGTTCGAACTGTTTCAAATCTGGCAATGTTTCGAATTTCATTGAATAATTCCTCACCATGAAAATTGACAAATTCTCCCCAAGAACCTTCAATCTCATCCATCCGATCCATTACAGCGTACTTTCGTCTTGCCACATTGGGATGTGAGCTTAATGAGTCACTTTCGAAAGCATTTGCTTTAATCTCAAAAGTACTATCTGGAAATAACGAATTGGGTATATATAACCTGTCTGTTCTAAAGTAATCTATTTCGATTGGGGTCTGACTAAATGGTAGGTACGAATATAAAAGCAATTTAAACGTCGATAATAACTCATCTTTCGAATATCCTGCATTTCTGTACATATCAATTGCCAGTCGATCAGCTTCCAGTTCTTTACTTTTCGAATAAACACTCATACGCCCGACCCAATTCTTCCACTTTCTTTGATTTTTTTTCCAAACAAAAGTTTCAATCACATGTTTTTCTGTATAATGAGCAATTTCGTGAGATAAAATGTATGCCAATTGAGCTTCATTCTTTAGTCGGCTTAGCAGTCCTGTTGTGACAAAAATGATCCCCTGATCAGTACTAAATGCATTGGTCTCATTCATCTTTAAGGTGTAAAATCTTAACTCCGACCTTAACCCTGCGTTATCAGCTAATAATCGATCTGCAATTGAAGATACATAATTAGATACCTTATCTCCATAGACCACATCACCTGAATGCAAAAGGTCGTCGATCGCATAACGAGTTTTCTCTAAAAATTCGACCTTACTCTTTTGATCATCCAATTCGATATCTTCACTTTCCAATTCTTTTTCTACCTTTCTAAAAGTTGCTTCTTTGAAATCATCAGGCATTGCACCGTTTGATTGTAGAGTAGAATACTGGCTAAAATCTGTCTGGCAGAAAACCGTGCTAGTATTTATGGAAAAAACCAAAAGGAAAATACAAACTTGTTTCATAAAATATTTGTTCATTGGAGCGAAAGTACTGAACATTAATTTTGTTTGCTAACTTTCGGTTTGGATTTAAACGATAATCAACTCTATTCTAGAATGTTAAAGCTTAATTGTTGAGCAAGTAAGATTATATTGTGTACTCCGTGCAGGAGTGAACAACATAAAAATAAAAATGCTTTGGAAAAGTCCGAAGCATTTTTCATTCATAGGGTATCGTACACGGCTTCAATTTCTTCGTCGGTAATACCGAGATATCTTCTCGTCACTTTCGTGTCCGAATGGTTAAACACAAACGAAAGTAAAATCAATGATTTCTCCGAGTAGCCCGCTTGACTCCAAACCCTTCGACCGAAAGTTTTACGAAACGAATGGGTTGAGAAATTGGAAAGAGACAAGGAGTAATCTTTCTTGATCTGCTTCAGCTTCTTGTTAATGTGCTGGATACAATACACCGTATCTCGTTTCGGATTCCGAAGAATAGGATGTTCGCATTCAGCTTGAATACTTGAGCGTACTCGTTCCATCACTCCTCGAAGCACCTCATGAATTTTGATTCTTCGATACTTTTTGGTTTTGTATTCGAATAATTCAATATGTGTTCCATTGAACGATTTCCACGTTAAACGAAGAATATCAGATATCCGAAGTCCGGTATATGAACCAACGGCAATCAAGGTTAGAATCATGAATTGTTTGTCATGTTCTAATTGTCGGAGGAGGGAATTCATTTCATCCCAAGGAATAAAATCGGAAGTTGTTCTAGAACCCTTAATTGCCGTGCAAAGGATACCGAATCCTACTTGAGATATCTCCGATCCGTTATTAAACTCTACGATCCCGCAATCATCATTTTAGAAGAAGAAAAAAGCCGGAATCAACATAGAGGAAAACACATGCAGTACATTTTCAGGGAACTTGAAGCAATTATATCCCAGTTGGGACATCGCATTGCTCATTATTCCAGAAACAACATACGAGAACACTTTGGCTCGATCACAAAGAGGGAGGTAGCCTGTAATATTACAGAACGCTTCCCAAAATACAAGGACCGATTGCCAAGAGAGCGTGTATCGACTGACGGAGCTGAATCTCCAGCAATGAGTGAGTTTGACGCACTATCGCTGTGTATTACTCACTTCGCACGAAACTGATGCAAGACACCATAAAAGGTGTCTTTTATCAAGTCTGAAGTGGGTAGTTTCATTATCAATATTTATTGATATGTGTCAAGTTGTGCGCAGATGAACAAGGACGATTGATAACCACAAAACAAGATGTGGAGTTTGGGATTAAACTCTTCATGGAATGTTTGTGGCTTAAAGTCGATGAACTTCCTGTTGCAACGAGAAACTTTTTTGAAGAATTGAAAACATATATCACAGAAGAAAACGGAGAGAAGGAATTCACTCAACGGGAAATCAGAAGCAAGGTGCCAGTATCACGCTCGGCACTTCATCGACATATCACAACACTCATAAAAATGGAATACATCCAAGTAGTATCAGGAACAGCCAACAAGGGCTACCGCTATATGATCAGCTACTTTGATAATGAACAGAAACTAAAACAACAATTAATAGAAGGGTTAGAAAAGACACTATTATCCTAGCATCCCACGTATCCCACTTTGGGGTGGGACACTAGAATGCCCACCGCGCCTAGGAATGAGCCTTGTGTCCCGCATCCAACCAAAAACATGGAACAACAACTCACATACCGATTCCTAGAAGAACAGTACCTCAAACTCGTCAAGCAACGAGGCTACAAGACGGGTAAGGGCAATCAGTACCCACAAGCCATTCGTGAGTTCTTTCAATTTCTAAGACGAAGAGGCTATGCCTACTTTGAAGTAACTGGAGTCGATATGGCCGACTATTATGAATACCTCACAACCAGACCCAATAGGCGAAGAGGAGGTACGCTCTCAGCCACCACGATTAATCATCACTTATTTGCTATCAAAGTTCTCTTTGATTTTCTCCTAGAGAGTAAACTCATCTCAGCACTTCCGATTCTTCCCAAATACCACAAGCGCATTCAAGCTCCCGCTGATATATTGACAGTACAAGAAATCAAACTCATGTATGAAGCCTGTAATTCAAAACTGGAAACGGCGTTGCTTTCGGTAGTGTACGGATGTGGATTGAGACGCACTGAACTTTCAAATCTTTTTCTTTCAGACTGTGATTTGCAAAAAGGAAACTTGATTGTGAGACACGGAAAAGGAGATAAACGAAGGGAGGTTCCCATGTCAAACAAAGTAATAGCTGATGTTCGAGATTACATTCATACCGAGCGAAGAACTAACCACACGATCTATCATTTATTCATTACCACCCACGGAAACGCGATGTCTGGATATACCATGAATGAAATCATCAAAGACATTGCTGGGCGTGTAGTAG